>JAILMB010000127.1 GCA_024692825.1 Lachnospiraceae bacterium
GGTAACCATTTCTTTAGCCATATCTGTATCACGGATACGAGATTCAGCTGAAGAAGTGTTCTCAGAAGTTGTATCTAAGTTTGCAATTGTGTGCTCAAGACGATTCTGAGTAGCACCAAGTTTAGATCTCTGTGTAGAAACGATATCGATAGCTGACTGAATCTTAGTCATTGCAGTACCAGCAGATGTAAATGAAGTAACCTTCATATTATCTGCTGTGATACCGATAGCTGTAGATTTCATGCTAGAGATATCAAGTTTGATGTTCTGTCCAGATAATGAACCAACCTGAAGGTTCTTTCCTGTAAAGTTTCCATCTAACAAGTTCATTGTATTGAACTGTGTTGTAGAAGCGATACGATCGATTTCAGATGTTAATTCATCAATTTCAGCCTTGATAGCTGATCTATCTATAGAAGTATTAGTATCGTTAGCTGCCTGAGTAGCTAATTCATTCATTCTCTGTAAGATAGAGTGTACTTCATTTAAAGCACCTTCAGCTGTCTGTACAACGGAAATACCATCAGATGCGTTTGTAGATGCACGGTCAAGACCACGAATCTGGCTACGCATTTTTTCTGAAATAGATAATCCTGCTGCATCATCTGCTGCACGGTTAATCTTGTAACCACTTGATAACTTCTCTGTTGATTTTGCCTGAGCTCCTGATGTAATACCTAACTGTCTGTTGGTATTAGCTGCTTGCATGTTATGCTGTACTACCATAATTAATTCCTCCTTGAATATACTGTAACATCCATGTTACATTTGCTTATTAATGGTTGTTTTTTTGTAAACCCGCACCTCCTGACCGTACGCCTCATTTGGATTGGGAATACTTACGTATTTATCTTTACATCTATAGTATCGGAAGCGATTTCCAAATACTTTAGAGTAAATTCAAAAATTTTAATGATTTTTGTCAAAGAACTGTGGATCATAGTAATTCGCCCGGCTCATATTCTTATAATATGTATTCACAGCCTGCTGGCTCTTTCGAACCTTCTTTACCTGCTGCTTGATTCCGGCAAATTTTAATTTTGCAAGATTATAATTTTCTTTTTCCTGCATTTGAATTTTCGTGCTAAGATCTGTAATCTTGCGAATGTTATCCTGCATAAGTTTTATCTCAGAAGCATACTTTTCGCGATTTGACTCTAACTCTTTTGATGCTCTTTGATATAGCGAATCAAATCCATCGTCTAAAGCCACTATCTGCTCTACAAGCTGATTTTTTTCTTCTACATTCTTTTCGAATTCGTCAGCCGGAGCATTTTTATCTTCTAAAATATCTTTTTGTTCTTCATTTCGACGAACAATATCTTTTAGTATTCTAACTTTCTTCTCCAAACTTTCTCGGAGAATAATGATGTAATTTTCTTCCATAAAACCTCTTTGCTAAAGTCTTTTTCTTATTATAACATCCTTTAGCTCACTTTTGTACCATTTGCTGTAATCACCATTACCTCTTTCCAGGTATCTCTCATGGTACGAAGATGTCCTAATACTTCTTCCAAAATCTCAGGATTTTTTGTCATATTAGCATCTAATAGTCTTTGTCGAATATATTTATAAACATTATCAAAGTCCTCAGCGATTGCATATTTACGATTTAATGTAATCTGGAATTCTTCAATAATTCGATCTGTCTTTCTAATATTAATATGTGCCTTTTCAATTTCTTTTCTTTCACAGGCTACAATAGCGATATTGCAAAACTTTATTGCACCTTCATATAACATAAGCGTTAACTCTGCTGGTGAAGCAGTCATTATCTTATTGTTTGCGTAAGCAGCGTATCCGTTTTGTAGTGCCATATTCTCGCTCCTTTCAAACATCCATGTTTGTTTTCATTAATGTTATCGTCTTTTGAGGGGTAATATTTTACCCCTCAAAATGACGTTTTTAAGATCCAAGTAATCCGGACAAAGCACTGCTGTTTGATTGCATCTGTGCCAATGCTTTTTCCATCGCGGTAAACTGCTTGTAATACCTGTCTTCCATATCTGCAAGTCTAGTTTCCCAGGTCTTAATGGTATCTGTATAATCACTATATTCAGAAGCCATTTCTTTATCATTGTAAATCGTATAAGCACTTCGTAGTGAAGATGACTTCATCTGATTTCCAAGACTCTTATATAAATCGTCAGTAACGCTCTTTAATAAGTCAATCACTGCATCTGGATCCTCGTTGATTGCAGCCTTAAGCTTATCTGTTTTAGCAGATGTATAAGTATCATCCTCATCACCATCAATATGATAAGAATACTGTTCATTTGCAGAAGCGTTAAAATAACCTAATGTACTAATGCCAAATGTTCCAAGACTATAGTTCTTTCCATTGATAGAATAGGTCTTAGACATAGAATTTGACATTACGTTTAAGATATTTCCAATGGTTGAATCTCTACGCAATAAAGAATCTTTTATTTTTTGTTCCCATTTTTCTACCTGGGTATCTGTCATTTCAGATTTTTCATCCTCTGTTAAAGGTTCATATCCCTTTGCAGAAGTTGCATTGTACTGAGTCTGTAAATAATTTACTACCTCATTATATTGGTCAATAAAATCTTTTACTTTATCATAGATTCCATCGGTATCCGTTGCTGTGGTAATGGATATTTCATCATCTCCAGTAGTTGCTGTTGCGTTAATTGTTAATCCATTAATGGTAAAGCTGTTACTTGAGCTTGTAAACTCTGCTCCATTTAGTGTAATTTCTGCATCTCTACCATCTACACGAACTGCAGTATCATTAATATAATCTGAATAAGCTCCACCAATAGCATTATAGGCTGTTTGAATCTTATCATATAACGCAGATGCTAAAGCATCATAATCGGTGTCTTCATCATAATCTCCACTATTTACATCATAAATTGCATTTGTGGAAATATAGCTTTGATCCGAAGAAATTGTAGCTGCATTTGCGTCATAAGATGCCTGCCATGTTGTAATATTGTCACCTAACGCACCGGCTGTATATAAATCTGCCACTTCTGAAACAGTCGTTGCATTGCTGTCATTTTCTTCATATGCCTTTATTGTAGCAAGATTTGCTTTGTATGCGGTAAAGGCTGAAGTATCTGTAGCTGTAACATTTCCTTCATCATCTGTGGTTTCTGTAATTAATCCTGCCGTCTTTGCAAGAGATGTAATCTTTTCAGACACTGTTGGGAGAGAATCTGTTCCGTCTACAATCAATGCGCCAGCTTCATCAGCTGACTCATTGTAATACTTGTATCCAGTTACTTCTCCGTCATCATTTTTTATTTCTTCACGATTCTTATAAACCGTTCCATCCTCAGCCACATATTTGCTGTCTGGATCTGACTCTTCCATCAAGCTCTTTAACTGTGTTAAAACATCCGAATCAATTCCACTTTCAGTATCCTTTGCAGATTGATAAGCTTTTGCATAACTAATCTTTGCATTTAAAGCAGTGTTCTCTTCTGTCAAAGATGAAATCTCACTGTATTTATCTGCAATTGCCTGTATAGACGCTTTCAATTCGTCTACTGTCTTATCTTTTAATGCTGCATACTTTTCACTCTCAGATGTAGCTGATGAAGAAGCTGCATATAATCCCAAAGCAGACAATGCCTTTACACCATTTTCATCTCCACCGCTCAGAGAAAAATCATTTTCTACTCCGGAATCAGATGAACTAATAAAAATTCTTTTGTTAGAAGAATCATAACTGGCTTTTACACCAGCATCGTTTAACTGTTGAATAAAATCATCCACAGTAGTAGAACTGCTAACTGAAATCGATGTGGTTTTTCCATCTGCAGTAACGCTGATTGTTCCGTCTCCGCTGTAACTATTGCCCTTTGCATCAGTAAGTTCTGATAACTTTGTAGAACCAGTTGTTCCAGATGCAAGTTTTCCACCAGTCAAATAGCCGGCAGTAGCAAGCTGTTTTATCTTTAATGTCTGTGTTCCATTTACTGCACTTGATGATGCTGTAACGGAAGCTTTTGTACTATCGGACACAGTAGTTTTCTTCAAACTATATGCAGACGTAAATCGCAAACTATTAATACTATTATATAAGTCATACACCTTTGTATTCGCTGCCTTATAAGCATCTGCCTTCCATGATAGCTTGGTTTGCGCTTTTACATATTTATCTTTCTTCGTGGCATAAGATGATACTAATGCCGATACGATAGACTCTGTATCTAAACCAGAGTTCATACCTGATATTCGAATTGCCATGGTATTTCCTCCTATCTCTTTTCGTCAACTAATAGACCTGCCATCTCCCAAGCCTTGGCAATTAAATCCAAAGTCTTTTCTGGTGGCAACTCTTTTATGACTTCTTTGGTGGTTTTATCCACAATCTTAATTGTGACACGATTTGTTTCATCATGAATTCCAAAGACTGCTTCTGTTCCCTGCGCATTCTTATTGATTTCAGATACTGCTTTTTTAATCTGATCCTGAGATGGTTCTCTTTCACTTTCAGTATCTAAGGATGTAACTGCGCTGGTAACTTTGTTGACCTCGCTGGATAAGCTCTGAGAATCCGCTCCGCTAGTTTCTGGTGCCGGAGCCGGTGCCGGATTGGATTTCGCCACCGAACTTCCCTGTTCTGGTCGGGATATTCCGTAATTTGATTTAATTTCCATAACTTACACCTCCGTGTGCCTGCTGCCTTTTGGGCAGGGGGTAATTAAAGAATCTGCTACTTCTATTCTTTGTATCGACAGATGTCTTAAAAACTTTATAGGCAATTCAAAAAAATTTTATAATTTTTCAGATAACAAAAAGGCATTCCACTTGGAATGCCTTTAATCACGTAACATCATTTTAGAAAAGATTTTTTAAAGCTTCCAAGCTGTCTGCGTTCATGGATTCTTTGTTCTCTTCCTGAATCTGTAAATATACTTCCTTACGATAGACTGGAACTTCCTTTGGAGCGGAAATACCAATCTTTACCTGATCACCGCGAACTTCAAGGATGGTGATTTCGGTATTGTTGTTAATCATTAGGGATTCACCCTTTTTTCTGGTTAATGCCAACATACTTATTCACCTGCCT
>JAILMB010000172.1 GCA_024692825.1 Lachnospiraceae bacterium
TTTATCATTAAGGGAAAGGATGCACTCATGATGCACACTCCCTGACAATGGCAAAAATATCATCATAGTTGCCCTTTAAATAATTTCCAAGATTTGCACCGCTAATTTTCTGCAATGCCTCTAAGGAATCATCACTATAAAAGGCGCTATGTGGGGTTAAGATTACCTCATTCATTCCAATAAATCTGCAATGTTCTAAATCCGGCTCTTCCGCCTCTAATACATCAAGACCTGCTGCCGATACTGCACCGCTTAAAAGAGCATCATATAAATCCTCTTCCCTTACACAGCCACCACGACCTACATTTATAAAGACAGGATGTTTCTCCATTTTTTCAAAGGTTTCTCTTCTGAAAAAATAGCGGTTTTCCTCTGTTAAATTCATATGGTTAGAAATGACATCTCCCTCTTTTAAGGCTATCTCTGCAGTAACAATTTCAACGCCGCATTGCTTCGCCTCTTTGGAATCAGCAAAAGGATCTACTGCTAACACCCGCATACCATAGCCCCTTGCAATTTCTGCCACACGTCTTCCAATGCGACCATAGCCAAAGATAGATAAGGTCTTATTCTTCAAACAGCTTCCACCGGAAATATTGTAGTACTGCCAGTTTTTATTTTCTTCAATATCTTTTTCATAGAATTTCAGGTGACGATTCAAAGCACCAATCAGGGCAAAGGTATGCTCTGCTACTTCTTCTGTACAATACTCTCTGATATGACATACTTTTATTCCATAAGTATTTGCCGCATCACAATCAATATTTCCATAGCCTACGCCACTAACAGAAATACACTTTAAATGCCTTGCCTCTTTTAGTATCTCTTCATCTACCTCTAAAAATCCAGTAATTAATCCTTCTACATCCAAAAGATCTTTTATTAACTGCTCCTTAGAGGTAAAGGCAACTACTTTTATATCATAGGAAGAAAAATCTTCCCCTAAGGTTTCCTTTAGGGCCTCAAATGTAATGTCATAATTTTCCTCTAAGGCACTTTCATAATCACAAATTAGTATTTTTTTCATGAAATTTCCTCTGCACTAAATTGCTTTTTTAATTCCTAATTCTTTTTCTTCTGAGGCTTCAGCCAAAATTTCCTTAATGGCAATTAAAACCACCATCATTTCATACTCTGTACCAATAGTAATGCGAAGATAGTCCTTTAACCTTTCATCTGCAAAATGTCTGGTTAAAATTCCTTCTTCCTTTAACTTTACGCAAAGAGTTTTTGAGTCAATCTCTTTCGACTTACAAAATACAAAATTTGCCTTGGATGGAATCACTTCAAAGCCAATTTTTTCAAGTTCTGCCTTAAAGTTTTCTCTATTTTCAATAATACTTTTTACACACTTATCAAAGTAATAGGTATCCTTTACTGCTGCAATTCCTGCTGCCATGGTTAAACCATTTAGATTAAAAGGGTTAAAGGAAAACTTAATCTTGTTTAAATCCTCCACAATTTCTTTGGACGCAATTGCAAAACCAATATGCATTCCTGCCATATTTCTGGATTTTGAGAAGGTTCTTACCACCACAAGGTTTGGATACTTTTGTACCAAAGGAAGGGCTGTTTCCCCAGAATAATCTGCATAAGCTTCATCTATAATAACCATACGTTCTGGATCTTTTGCCACTAAAGCTTCAATATCTTCCATGGTATTTGAAAGTCCTGTTGGATTATTTGGATTTGCTAAAATAATATCTCCTTTTAAATCCATATAATCTTTTAAATCAACGCTATAGTCTTCTTTTACTGGAATTTCTTCCATATCAAGGCCATAGGTTTTTGCATAGGTTCTATAAAATCCATAGGTAATATCCGGGAAGTAAATCTTCATTCCTCTTCTGAAAAAGGACATAAGGATAAAACTTAACACTTCATCTGCACCATTTCCTACAAAGACTTCCTCTTCTGTCACACCATATACATCCGCAACTGCCTGACGAAATTCCTTACAATTTGGATCTGCATAAAATCCCATATTCCAAATTTCTTTTTTAGAAAGGGCCTCAAACACCTTCGGTGAAGGTGGCATAGAAGTCTCATTGGCATTTAATTTAATATACAACTTATCACTTGGCTGTTCTCCTGGAACATAGGGCTCCATATTTTTATATTCATCTACTAAGAAAATACTCATAGTTACTCCTCCAATCTATTATGAAAATCGCTTTAATGGGAATGTCATACAATGTGGTCCCCCACCTGCTTTTAAAATTTCTGTAATATCTAATTCCACTACTTCCATGCCCCGTTTTTTTAATTCTTCATTCACCGCTACATTTTGTTTTAGTGACATTACCTTTTTATCTCCAAGGGCCTGAAGATTACAGCCATGTAAAAAGATGCTTTCCTCTGGCACTTCGATTATTTTTACTTTTCTTTCTTCTAAAAGCTTTTGGAAAGATTCTGGAAGTCCTTCTTTATAGGCCACTGCAAGGTGCTCATCTACTAAGTTAAAGCACATATCCAAATGTAAGTATCTTTTGTCAAGTGGAACTCTTGTTACCTCATAACCTAAAGGTTCTAATATAGCCTCCACTTCTTCTGCGCCTCTTTCATTTGTACGATCACAAAGACCAAGCGCCACCCAATGGTCATTCATAAACATAAAGTCCCCACCCTCAAAGATGCCTTCCTTTACTTCACCAATCATAGGAATTTCTAACTTTTCCATCATAGCTTTGTAATCCACATGTTCTTTGTAGCGCATGTCCAGTTTAAAGTTTCCAAGGATGTATCCTTCTTTCACACAGCCACCAAAATCTCTTGCAAATACAGAATTTGGTCTCTCCTGATCTGCATCTAGATATGCCACTTCTATCCCATTTTCTTCATAGGCTTTTACAAAGGCTTCATGCTCCTTTAGCATTACCTCTACATCCATAGTGGTATCTTTCCACTTCTTTGCGATTTCATTAATGGGCGCTGGTTTTAAAAACTCCGGTCTTGATACCAACACCTTTCTTAACTTACTTGTTCCATCACTTACATACATAACTTCTTTCCTCTTTCTATAAAAATTCCCTTAAAGCCTTTTGAAGCAACTTTGGTAAAACTTCAAAGCTATATGGAACATACAGCCTCTCTGTCCACTTATGGGCATCCTTCCCATAGACCCCAAAGTTTACTGCCTTCATTTTTAACTCTTTCATTTCCTTAAAAGGCAACGGATAAAGCGCATCCATCTCAGGAAAATTATTCTTTAATTTTTCGATGGATTCTTCACTATCATCAATAGTCAAATAGCTACTATCTGAGAGGCTTGGAAAAAATCTGCAAATCTTTACCGTCTCCCCTTCCTCTTCTTCCACCTCTTTTGTAATTTTTACAAGTTGATCTATTATCCTTTGATCTTCATCCTGTAAGGTATTATGTGGGCAATAAGGAGCCGCAAAATAAAGAACGACCACCGGCTCATAAATATTTGCCAGACTTAAAAGTTCTCGAATCAAAGGAATCGGTATTTCTCTTTTATCTGTACCCTTATCCACTT
Organism: Lachnospiraceae bacterium; assembly: GCA_024692825.1. Classification (GTDB taxonomy): domain Bacteria; phylum Bacillota; class Clostridia; order Lachnospirales; family Lachnospiraceae; genus JAILEN01. The sequence goes on from JAILMB010000172.1 coordinate 3,500, forward strand.
CTTCTTTTGTAAGTTTTTCTAAAATTTTATCAACATCTTCCTTACATGTTTCCACTGCAAGTTCATACAGTTTTTCATAAGTCATAACCTTACAATCCGACAAAATCTCACTATAGGTGTTTCCACTTAACTCACAAAACTTTTTATAACGACTGTTATAGTTTGCTATGGTTTCTTCTACTGCTTCTGTGGCCTTTGTTTGTAGTTTTTCTATTATATTTGCAGCCTCAGCATTATGTACAAAATAATTAAAATAAACCAACGCCTCTTTTATGGTTTGTACGTTGTACCATGGCTTTAAATCCTTTAGTTTTAATATGGTTGGCGGCAGCGAATACTCTCCTTTATAACCATCACTAAGCTCTGGATTTAAGCTGATTTTATCTCCAATTTTTGAAGCAATTTCTGCAGCGTCCAATCCTTCAAAGCACTGTCCCACATGGGTTTCTCTTCCTCTTACATAAAAGCAGGGAAGCATTTTCCCTCCTACTCCTGTGTAGATATAACGGTTAGGATCATCCTGATACATAGGACAAACATAGTCATTATTAATTGCTAAAACATAATCTAAATCATAAGTTTCCTTTAGATTCTTTATTACTTCAATTCCCTCGATAATCCCGGTGTGTAAGTTCTCCTCCACAGGATTTAGGGAAAGTAAGATGTTTCCCGAAAATTCTTTTATCTTTTGCGACAGGTGTTTTATTAAAACCATAAACACCGCATCTCCACTTTTCATATCACAAGCCCCTCTGCCAAAGAGATAATCACCTGATTCTAAATCCTTTTTCACTTCCTCTGGTAACGTGATTTCTCCTAACTTCTTTGCTAAAGTATCACAATCAAAGGCGTATTTTGATAAATCTCCAAAGTCTTCTACTCCCACCGTATCTGTATGTCCATGGAAAAGAATGGTTCTTTTGTTTTCGTCCTTTTCTCCCCTTAAAAGAACAAATACATTTCTTCTTTCCAAGGCATCCTTCTTTAATTTCTGAACAATGACATATTCTGGATGTTCCTTAAAATATGGAATTTCTCTAAAATAACTTTCTAAAAATTCTCCTATCTCCTTTTCTCCAGAGCTCCCATTTACACTGGAAATCGAAACCATTTTTTTCGTTAATGCAATTAATTCTTCCTTCACAACATACTCCTAACAAGCATAAAAAAAGGGCCCGCGGTAACTTTTACCACGAGCCCCATTGCTCATATCTTTTCTTGAATTGATTACATCATACCCATTTCTTTTTTTATTTGCTATGGAAAAAATACCATTCATCTGTTATAGTTTTTGTAATTTTTACAAAAAGGAGAATCATTCCATGCTTAGTTTATCATCTTTAAACAGTTTCGATTTCTTTCAACAATTTCAGCTCATTGCAGGAGAAAAAGGACTTTATAAAAATATTACAAACGTTGTTATCCTTGACTATGAGGGGATGGAAGAAGAATATGTAGGATTTCAAACAGGAGACTTTGTCATTACAAACCTTATGTTTGCCAAGGATGATCCTTCAAAAATTTATAAATCCTTTTTGTCCCTTATGGAAATCGGTGTTTCAGCCTTTGCCATAAAAACTATCTTTTATCATGAAATACCAGAGGAAGTCATTGCTCTATCAAATGAATATGAGGTTCCTATCTTTACATTTTCAGATATTTTTATAGAAGATGTCATCTTAAATATCACCGACTATTTAAGAGCTACCACCAACTACGATTACTATGAAAAATTAATCGACTCTTTTATAAAGGCTCCCTCCTATCAAAACGAATTACAGCAATTAATGGGTGCCTTAAATATTACCTATGACTACAAACAGATTTCCTCTATGTATGTAGGAAGCATCTCCTCCGTCAATGATTTTTCTTTACAAAGAATCATTAATAAAACTCAGTTAGCACTAAAAGAAGATAAACAAAAGACATTTATTACCGTTACCAAATACAAAAAAGGGATGCTGTTTTTAGCCTGTTTTAAATCCTTTGTTCCGAAAAACTTAAAAAAATTCTGGACTGATTTACTTTACAAGCTTTCCTTGCAAGCTTCCCTTTACTGTATTGGTATTAATGATTCTACTCTACCCTTGCAAAAGGCTGATATTGGGATTCGACGGGCTCTATGGGCTTATAGAAAAGGGGATACATCTAAAGAACCCATTACCACCTACTCAGATTTAGGATATGAAAATATTAGCTATTCTTTCATGCAGGATAGCTACATCAGACAATATCGAAAAGAATTAATTTTCACCATAGAACCTGAATGTGAATCCGTAAATGATTTTTATAACACCGACACCTACCTTACCTTATCCTCTTGTATTAAACATAACTTTGATATGATAAAAGTAGGGGAGGATTTATACCAACATCCTAATACCATTCGCTATCGAATCAAAAAGATAAAAGAGTTATTAAATATCACAAATGACACTTATTTTCACCTGGTCGTGGCTATTTTAACTTCAGACTAATTATTCATAACCTTCAGGGGCCTAGAGTTTCTTTTTGATTTCTTCAATAATAATCTCTAAGGCCTTTATTCTTGCATATTTTTTATCGTTGGATTCTAAAATATGCCAAGGCGCATAAGTAGTAGATGTCTTTTTTATCATCTCATCAATTGCATCTTCATATAAGTCCCATTTCTCTCGATTCCGCCAGTCTTCATCTGTTATCTTCCACTGTTTTTCCGGCGTGTTTTGGCGAAGGGTAAATCGATCAAGCTGAGTATCCTTATCTATCTGAACCCAGAATTTAATTACAATGGCTCCCCAATCAGACAAATCCTTTTCAAATTCATTTATTTCGTTATAGGCTCTCTTCCAATCATTTTCACTGCAAAAGCCTTCTAACCTTTCAACCATAACTCTTCCGTACCAGGTTCGATCATAAATAGCAAAATGACCTGTCTTCGGAAGTCGTTTATAAAACCTCCATAAAAAGTGCCTGTTTTTTTCTTCTGCCGAAGGACTCGCAATAGGAAATACTTCGTATCCTCTAGGATCTAGCGCAGAAGCTACACGCTTAATATTTCCGCCCTTTCCTGCCGCATCCCATCCTTCATAAGCAATAATCACTGGAATTTTCTTTCTATATATCTTATTGTGAAGTTTTGATAATTCCTTTTGTAATTTCTTTAGTTTCTTCTTATACTCTTCATCACTAAGTTCTTTCCC
>JAILMB010000180.1 GCA_024692825.1 Lachnospiraceae bacterium
TCCTTTTTCGTATCTAACACTGCCTTACAATCCATGTACATGCAACCATTTTCAAAATGATGATACAAACTACGATAATCCAAATTTATAGTACCGCAGGTTGCTACTACATCATCACTAACACACATCTTGCAATGGCAAAATCCGGGTGTCCACTCGTAAACCTCTACTCCATTTCGGGTCAGGGTATTATAGTAGCTTCTTGTAACAGAATAAATCACCTTTTTATCCGGAATTCCCGGTGTGACAACCCTTACATCCACTCCTCTTTTTGCAGCTAGACCAAAGGCGTGAATCATCTCATCTGTAATAATAAGATATGGAGTAATAAAATAGCAGTAATCTTTTGCATTGTTAATGATACTAATATAAACATTCTCTCCAAGATATTCCTCATCCATAGGACTATCTGCATAGGGTTGAATAAATCCACCAGCTTCCTTTTTCTCATAGGAAACATTTGGTAAATACTTTGTAATATCTTCTTTTGACACTACCGTTTTACTTTTCTTTATAGCATTCCAATTTTCAAAAAATGCAATGGTAAGACTTCGTACTGCTTCTCCTTCGATTTTAACTCCCGTGTCCTTCCATTTTCCAAAAGGCTCTGTAATCCCAAAGTACTCATTTGCAATATTATAGCCACCGGTAAATCCAACTTCTCCATCAATGACTGTAATTTTTCTATGATCTCGGTTATTCAAGAAGAGATTTAAACCTGGAGCAAAAGGATTAAATACTCGACATGAAATTCCATTTTTCTCTAATCGTTCAATAAAATCTGTATTAATAAATCCAATGGATCCCATATCATCATAGAAGACCTTTACCTCAACGCCCTCTTTTGCCTTTTCTTTCATAATTTCAAAGATACCATGCCATGCAATATCGTCTTCAATGGCATGATATTCAAAGAGGATAAATTTCTTTGCTTTTTTCATAGCCTCTTTTTGTGCTTCAAGACCTTCAATGGCTGAAGAAAAATAAGTAATATCCGAATTAGAATACACTGGATAAGCGCTATTCTTCCAAATATAATTCGATATGGTAGACAAATCCTTGTGGTCTTCTTTTAGTTTTTCATAAGCGCAGTCATTGACCTCTTCCCGGTTTTCTGAAAGTAAAGGGATTAACACCTCATTTATTTTCGCGTAACGGTTTCTCATCTTATGAGTCTTTGAATTCAAGCCAACTACAAGATACAATCCCACCCCAAGAATGGGTGCTACCAGGATTAAAATTATCCAGGGCATCCTCATACTTGAATTGATGTTTGATCCATATAGAGCTAGTACTAAAAGTAGAGCTACAACTCCTGTAACCGTGTTAATCCAAACCGCATATTTGTTTAAATAGGAAAAAATCATTAACAAAAAAATGGCCTCAAGAAGTAATACCAAAACTGAAAAGATCATTCTTCCTATGCCATTTTTTATAGAACCTTTTTTCTCATATGTTGTTGTACTCATTCACTCATCTCCCTTAAAACCTATACAATTATTCTATAATAAATGTATAATTCTTCAACATACTTTCCGAAAAATATAAAAAAAATAAGCCGTCTATATTGACGGCTTATAGATATTATTATTTATAACAATAGAATTAGTTTAGCACTTCACAATACTTTGATCCGCTTTTACTTTATCCGCAAATTGCTAAATTATCTTCAAAAATTCCAGTTCTCTCTAAGACATCTCGTACATCCTTTACCGGAATAATTTCAAGTTTTTCTTTGACTTCATCCGCTACATCGATTAAATCCTGCTCATTTTCTACAGGAATAAAGGCAGTCTTAACTCCTGCTCTTTGAGCTGCCATTAGCTTCTCTGGAAGACCTCCAATCGGTGAAACTACACCACGCAAGGATACCTCTCCTGTCATTGCAATTTCAGGAGAAACTGCTTTTCCTGTAACAAGGGATGCAATGGCTGTCGTCATTGTAATACCGGCAGAAGGACCATCCTTTGGAACTGCTCCTTCTGGAACGTGAATATGAAGATCATTTTCTGCAAAAAGACTGGCCTTTTCCGGGAAGATGGATTTTACTAGGCTGACTGCAATCTGGGCAGATTCTTTCATAACATCTCCAAGTTTACCGGTAATAATGGTCTGTCCCTTTCCCTTGGTAAAGAGGGTTTCAATATATAAAATCTCTCCTCCAACAGAAGTCCAGGCTAATCCTGTCACAACTCCAGGATTTTGCTCCTTTGGAACCATCTCGTGATGAACCGGTCTCATATCAAGTTCGGTACGAAGCTGATCTTTTGTAATCTCAATCTTTTTACCATCGCCCTTTGCAATCATAACAGCAGCTCCACGGCACAAAGAATCGATTCTCTTTCGAAGACCTCTTACTCCAGCTTCTCTAGTGTAATCAGAAATAATGGTCTCTAAAATCTCGTCTGATACTGCCAGCTTATCCTCTTCTATTCCCATGGTCTCCATAGACTTTGGCAACAAATGCTTCTTTGCAATCTGCAACTTTTCAATTGGTGTGTAACCTGTAAATGGAATTACTTCCATACGATTTAAAAGAGGCTGTGGAATGGTATCCACACTATTTGCGGTACAAATAAATAACACATCCGACAAATCGTAAGGTACGTTCATGTAGTGATCTGTGAAGGTATTATTCTGTTCCGGATCTAATACCTCTAAAAGAGCACTTGCAGGATCACCATTGTAGGATGCTCCCACCTTATCGATTTCATCGAGGACCATAACAGGGTTTGAAACGCCGCTCTTATTGATGCCATCCATGATTCGTCCAGGCATAGCTCCAATATATGTTCTTCTATGGCCACGAATGTCTGCTTCGTCTCGAATACCGCCAAGACTCACTCTTACGTATTTTCGATTCAAGCTCTTTGCAATGCTTTTTCCAATACTGGTTTTACCGGTTCCCGGCGCACCTACAAATAGTAAAATAGAGCCCGACTGCTTTTTCTTTAAATTCATAACAGCAATCTGCTGAATGACTCTTTTCTTTACCTTTTCAAGGCCGTAGTGATCTTCATTTAAAATCTGCTCTGCTTCATTTAAATCAATAAACTCACTCTCCATCTTATCCCAGGAAAGACCTGTGACAAAATCCAAATAGTCATAAAGCATTCCCGTTTCAGGGCTGTTTTTTCCTTCCTGTTTCAAACGCTCTAACACCTTTGTGGCTTCTTTTCTCGCTTCCTCATTCATGTTAGAGTTTTTAATTTTATCCTCAAAGCGCTGAATATCTGACACATTTTCAGGATGCATATCGTCAAGTTCTTTTTGAAGATATTCCATCTGTTTTTTAATGGCAGATTCTCTATAAATATCTTTGTATTCCTGTTCTTGTGCTTCTGCTGCATCGGTAGTAACCTTTGCTACTTCCACATATTCCACGATTTCTTTTTCCATCATTTCAGAACGCTTTTTCGCGCTGTCTTCTGCAAGGATGTTGTACTTATCCTCATTGGAATTTTTCATCCAATAGGACATGGACGCTGTCAGTTCTCCTACATTCTTCATAGCATCGACAAAGGCATCAATAAAACTGGAAAACTGGAATCTTGAAGATAAATCTTTTACTTCGTCCTTTAAACGTGAAAGTCGAAGGGCATCCTCTTCTTCATCTACTGGTTCAGAGTCGTATCTGCGAGAAAGGGATACATCAATACTTCCATCAGCATCAATATTTAACTCATCAATATTAACTCTATGAGTAGCCTCCACTACCAAATATCCATCTGGGCTGATTTCTTTTATTACTCCTGAAACACCAATTGGATAATGGTTGTCTTCTGTAAATTCTTCTCTCTTTTGATAGTATTTTGTTTGGAGCAAAACGACTCTTTCGTCTTTTACAGCTTTTCCCCCTGCCTGTTTAAACTCATCAATCTGAAAATAAATATTTCCATTTGCGATTAACTGTCTGTTATATGTAGGTACTATAATCATAACTTCCTCCTATCCTTGTTAGCACTCTTTTTGCTCGAGTGCTAGGGCGTGGTTAAAATAAAAACTCCTCTTCTCTTTTAAGGGAGTTTTTATTGTTTCCTATAATGTTTTGCATTATTATATTGCGCGCTATTTGTTTTGTCAATAGGAGTTTTTAGATAAATACATATTCTTTCATTCTGCGAAATGCCTCTTCTAATCGAGACTTAGGAGATGCTAAATTTAGTCTGATATGGCATGGACCTTCAAAGAGTCTTCCATCCTGCCAGCCCACGCCCACACGCCAGCCTGCTTTTAAAACCTCATCCAGGCTTCTTCCTGTTTTTTTGCAATACTCACTGCAATCCAAAAACATCATGTAGGTGCCTTCTGTCATTTCACAACTTACACCGTCAAAGGTTTTGTTAATGTAGTCACAGGAAAAACGAGCGTTATCCTCTAACACTTCTAAAAGTTCTTTTAACCACTCATGGCCTTCTTTGCTATAGGCTCCCACTAAAGCATGCATGGATAAAACATTCATTTCATTGTAGTGAGTGTGCTCTCCATGCTTTGTGATGGCTTTTCTGAGACGCTCATTATAGATGATGTGATAACTTCCAACAAGTCCTGCCAGATTAAAGGTCTTACTTGGTGCATAAGCTGCCACTACATGTTCCTTTGCCCAATCATTAACACACTGCGTCGGAATATGATTGTGTCCTTCAAACACTAAATCCGCCCATATCTCATCACTGAGGACCGTCACATTATTTTCTTCAAATACTGCCATGGCTTTTTCTAATTCCTCTAAAGTCCATACGCGTCCTGTTGGATTATGAGGGGAACAAAAAATCGCCGTCTTAATATGATAGGCCTTGATCTTTCGATCCATATCTTCATAATCCATTCGCCACACACCATTTTCATCTAAAACAAGAGGGCTATAAATGGAGTGTCTACCCAAACCTTCTACATCACTTTTAAATCCCACATAAACCGGGCTGTGTAAAAGGATGTTATCTCCTGGTTCTGTAAGCACTTCTACGGCACTGGATAAAAATCCATGAACACCATTTTCATATCCTATTTCCTCACGGCTAAGATCCTTATGATATCCACCGGATTTCCTCCAATCGATAATGGACTGGTAGTATTCATCAGAGTGATTAAAGTATCCAAACAAAGGATGCTTTGCACGTTCAATAATATTTCTTGTAATGGCAGGACAGGTGGCAAAGTTCATATCTGCTACCCACAAAGGGATAAAATCAAATCCCTCCTCCGGAGCTTCCGGTTCCATCCCCCACTTATGCTTTCCCACAGAATCATAAGCGGTGGCATCCATGCCTTTTCTGTCTATTATGCTCGTAAAATCATATTTCATAAAATCTAACTCCTATTTTATTGCCTTTTAAAAGTCTTAAGTATATTGTTTTTAATATTAAGCACCTCATTATATCCTTTTTGATTCAACTCTTCCGCTGCCGCATTCAGCGCAATTTCAAATTTATCTGCAATGTTATCAAAAATAGAACTAACCATTTTTGTACTCATACCTAATTCTTCAGCTGATCCAAGAAAA
>JAILMB010000190.1 GCA_024692825.1 Lachnospiraceae bacterium
ATAATGGAAAGTGTTTCTAAAAGTGTATCTGTAAGAGAATATCTCTTTGGCTGTTTTGCAATCTTAATTAAGTATTCATAAATTGCCGGCGGTGTACACATCTGATAAGAACCATCTAACTTCGTGATACGAATGCCACGCTCCTCTTTTTCATAAGTCTCTGCCAATTCATCTAAAATAGAAACCACTTCATCTTTTTCAATTTCAAGTGCGTTTGCAATTTTTTCCGGATTTACAGAATCTCCCATGGTAAAAAGGATACCTTCTACGATGGCACATAGTTCTTTTCTTTCCATAACCAAACTCCTACTATTTTTTCTTACATAAAAGTACCACCGCAAGCGGTGGTGACTTTTTATGCTGCTACTTGTGATTCGATTTGAATATCGTCAAAAATATTTTCCTGAACGATATGTATCTCACCTGACTTCATAAGTTCAAGAATTACTAAAAATGTAACGATTACTTGAACCTTTGAAGACTGTTTTTCCAACAACTCCCGGAATGAAAAACTCTTATGAGATTTGGCATATTCAGAAATCTCTGCCATCTTTTCATCCACGGAAACTTCTTCTTTTTTAATTTCACCAAAACGGGAACGAACCGGATCCACTCTACCTTTTTGGCGTTTTAATACAGATTGAAATACGAAGTTTAATTTGTTTAAAGTCAAATCTGAAATCAACTCATCCACATTAACCGGTTCTTCGTATGCAAGTACCTCATCCGGAATGGTAGGAACCTTATAAAAAATCTGATTGGCGTCTACCTGACGATCTCGAAGTTCAAAGGCGTAGGTTTTGTACATCTTGTACTCTAAGAGCTGCTGTACTAACTCTGCACGAGGATCGATTTCTTCTTCCTCTTCTACCACTTCTTTTGGCAATAACATCTTAGACTTAATATTCAATAAGGTAGCGGCCATAACCAAAAACTCACTCATGACATTTAAGTCCTGACGTTTCATTTCATCAATATACTCTAAATACTGATCTGTAATATCAACGATGGGTATATCGTAAATGTTTACTTTATTCTTTTCAATCAAATGAAGCAACAGATCTAAAGGACCTTCAAATGCTTCTAGCTTGAATTTCATCTCCATAACTATACTCCCTATATCTTGTGGTATATCTAGTGGCATACCTACACCATATAGACTTATGTCCTTATGCATTATAAAGGGAATTTTGGAAAAATTCAAGTATAAAAATACAATATTTAGTGCTTTCTTTATAAAAAACCACTACAACTTGGAGTAGCCATATCCATTTACCATGGCATCCAATGGAATTCCCTTTTTACAGAATGGGCACTCGCTCGGAGAATAGGTAGCATATCCTGGCATGTCATCAGCTGTGAAAAGTGAAATAACCTGAACATCATCGATGTGATCTGTAATACTAAAGATAGAAACCACACCTTGAACAATACCACCGTAGTATTCAATACATTCAATGCTTCGTTTAACTGTTTCTCCCGTTGTCATGGTATCTACTAAAACAATAACATTTTTTCCTTGAACTGCAGGTTTTACATTCTCTCGGAACATAAACTGATGAATACTGTTTTCTTCCGGTTCAACCACATACACCGTTTCGTGCATGTTCGTATTATGGAAGTCACCTTTTTCCAGCTCTGCTGCTAAGAATCCGCCTAATACAGAAGTCGCATCCAAGCAAACAATGGTATCTACTGTAGTAATACGATGTAGCATCTTTGACTCTAAGCTTTTTGCAGCTTCCATAGCTTCTTTGGTACGAATCTTGATTCTCGTAACATCAATATAGTAGTTAATGTGTGACTGGCTGGTAGCAAAATGGCCTTGAGCCGCATTCACTGTAACTAGCCGATCGTCTTTCGCAAAAAACTTCACCATTCTGTCTTTGATTTCTGTTCCCATAGTAATACCCTCCTTGTCACTGTAAAAACCTACTTTTTCCCCGTTGAGCCAAATCCACCGGCTCCTCTTTCTGTTTCGTCTAATTCCTCTGTCTCTTTAAACTCTACAGATAAAAATGGCATAACTACCAACTGAGCTATTTTTTGCAAAGGTTCCACTCTTCTTGTAGTCTCACTATCATTGTGAAGAGATACCTTAATCTCACCTCTGTAATCAGAATCTACAACACCTACACAGTTGGCAGGACGAAGACCTTCTTTCATGGATAAACCGGAACGGGCAAATACGCCTCCAAAATAACCCTCTGGAATAGCTGTTGCAATTCCTGTTCCAATCAAACAGGTCTCATGAGGTAAAATCTCTACTGCCTCAGATAAATCTGCGAACAAATCGTATCCAGCTGCATAAGCACTGCCTCTTTCAGGCACCTTTGCAGTCTCTGTTAATTTTTTAAGTAGTACTTCCATCTCATTTCTCCTTAGTTTTTTGTCTTCGGATGAAATGAGAATTTGTTCTCACATCCGCTTAATAAGCGCTTAATATTACTTCTATGTTTAAAAATAGCCAGCGCTGCAGTTATAACTACGATAATAACTGCTTCATTCTTATATTCATTATAATAATCCAAGTAGCCAAGATGAGCAAATATTATTACTTCTACAGCAAATAAAATTGCAATAGAAATAGATCCCAAAGATACATATCTTGATAAATACACAATTAAAATAAAAGATAGAATCAATAAAGGCATTGCTCTAGGGAAGCAAACCAAAACCATTGCTGCACTGGTTGCAATTCCCTTTCCACCTTTGCTCAACATATAAAAAGGAAAATCATGTCCTAATACTGCTCCAAAACATCCATATAGCATCAATAGGTGAATACCTTCATTGCATGCTTCGTTATTTCGAAAGATAAAATAAACAACAAGAGCAGCCACAACACCTTTAAGCATATCTCCTAATAAAGTAAGGGCACCTTTTGGTACGCCTAAAATACGAAGGGTGTTTGTGGTTCCAACATTTCCACTTCCTTCTTTGGTTAAATCTACCTTTACAATTTTACCAATTATAAATCCTGTTAAAAATAATCCGCAAATATAGCCGATGATTAAAGAGATTCCTCTTGCAACCAACATGGATTAATCCTCCTGACGTTGTCTAATGATAAATTTAAGTGATGTTCCTGTAAATCCGCCAAAAGCATCACGAATACGATTTTCCAAGTAACGAACATAGGAAAAATGCATAAGTTCTTTGTCGTTTACAAACACAACAAAAGTAGGTGGCTTCACCGACACCTGCGTCACATAGAAAATCTTTAATCTACGACCTTTGTCTGAAGGTGGCTGTTGCATAACAACTGCTTCTGCCACAATTTCATTTAATACACCGGTTTGAATTCGCATAGTCTGATTTTCAATTACTCGGTCTACTGTTTCATAGATTTTTTGTAATCTCTGTCCTGTTAAAGCAGAAATGTAAATAATCTCAGCATAAGGCATAAAGCTAAGAATCTGTCGAATCTTATTATCATGCTCTCTCATGGTTTTATCCGTTTTTTCTACTGCATCCCATTTGTTTACAGCAACAATAATGCCCTTTCCTCTGTCATGAGCAATTCCTGCAATCTTTGCATCCTGTTCTGTAACGCCTTCTGTAGCATCAATTACCACAATAACTACATCCGCTTTTTCTACTGCTGCTACAGCTCGAATAATACTGAAACGTTCAATTTCTTCTTTGATTTTACTCTTTCTACGAAGACCGGCTGTATCAATGAAGATGTAGTCTTTTCCATGGTTTTTCACCTTTGTATCAACTGCATCTCTTGTAGTTCCGGCAATATCAGAAACAATCAAACGATCCTCGCCTAAAAGCTTATTCACTAAAGATGACTTTCCTACATTTGGCTTTCCAACAATAGCAACCTTTGGTGTATCATCATCATTTACATTAGAAGTGTTTTCAGGGAAGTATTTAATAACTTCATCTAACAAATCACCAAAGCCCAAACGGGAAGAGGCTGATACCGGCATTGGATCGCCAATTCCTAAGTTATAAAACTCGTAAACGTCTGGCATCATCTTATCAAAGTTATCTACCTTATTTACACATAACACAACAGGCTTTCCGGAACGACGTAACATATCTGCTACCCGATCATCTGCATCAATAAGCCCCTGCTTTACGTCTACCATAAAGATAATAACGTCAGCAGTCTCAATGGCAATCTGAGCCTGTTCTCTCATTTGTGACAAAATAATATCCTTGGAATCCGGTTCAATACCACCAGTATCTACCAAGGTAAACTCCTTATCCAACCAGGTAACGTCTGCATAGATACGATCTCTGGTTACTCCGGGAGTATCTTTAACAATAGAAATTCTCTCTCCGGCAATTGCATTAAACAATGTAGATTTTCCAACATTGGGTCGGCCAACAATAGCCACCATACATCTTGACATAATAAACCTCAATTTCTAAAAATATAACAACGATTGATTTTACAATAATTTTTTATCCAAAGCAATAAGGGAAGGCGTTTTTTATAATCTCCACCTCATTGGAAAGAACCGACACCACATCAAATCGAACAGATACATCATCCCTATAATGATGACTCATAAGATAATAGGCAGCCGTAGCAGAAATCTTTTTTTGTTTTTTGTAATTCACTGCTTCCTGGGGCATACCTGCTTTAGAGGTTTTTCGGTATTTCACTTCTACAAACACCAGGTATTCTTTATCCTTGGCTATGATATCCACCTCACCTATCCTGCAACGATAGTTCATTTCCAATATCTCATAGCCCTCTTCCTTTAATTTGTTTGCAGCCAGTTCTTCGTATTTTGTACCTGTTTTTCGATTATCCATAGTTATTTTTTCTTATACCCAGCCATATCAAGTTTTGCTTTTACCTTGTCCATTCCATCTACAAACACAAGAATTTGTGCAACTACTTCATACAAATCCGGCGGAATCGCTTCACCGATTTCCAATTTGGATAAGGTCTCTGCAAGTTTATTGTCCTTATAAAAAGGAACTTTATTCTTCTTTGCTTCCTCAATAATTTTTTCAGCTACATGTCCCTTACCTGTGGCCAGGATTTTCGGTGCAACATCTCCCGGATCATAGGCAAGCGCTACTGCAGTTTTATTGGGATCGATTTTTTTCTTGTCTTCCATTTCCTAAGCCCTCACATCAAAGGAATACCGGGAAATATTCTCCGCAGTTTTCACATCTTTCTCCAAAAAATCTGTGACAAAGTTCACCGGTTTCGCATCATTCTCACATTCAACGGTGCAGTTATACCCAAGGTTATCCAAGTTCTCTTTTAAAATATGAATATTATTCATAATCAGTTCATAGGATGCATCATCTTCCAGATAAAACTTTGTATTCACATTTTTATTCTTCATGCGAACTGAGATATCCGTGGAACCTAAATGTTCCAGGTCAAAGTGTAAAAATGCAGTCAGCTCATCACTATCATTTTTATTTTGCTTTCGGTTCCGATAAACATACAAATCCCCTGTTGCTTCCTGCCCAGAGAGCTTTAATGGAATCTGAACATAGGTATATAAATCGTTTACCTGAGAAATAAACTCTAAATTATCATGAATATTTTGAGCAGATGTAACAATGGCATTATCTGCTTTTTGTGTAAGGCTACTTGCCGCATTGGCTAATCGGGTAACCGTTTCATCCATTTCTTTGTATAGCTCATCCAATCGGTGTGGCACCGTTAACTCTTCCGGTTCAATGGAAAGAGATTGAGACATCACATTGGAAAACAGTTTTCCAAAACCTTCTTTCGCAACCAGCTCCTTTAGTTGATTAAGGGCAGAAGGATTATTTGAAAAATAATCTGTAATGGAGTTCATAAGAGCCTTTGCTGATACTTCCGGTCGCAACGCTCCATTTTCATCAAAAAACTCTGGATGTTCCATGGTAAAAGAAGTCTGTTTACTTAGCACCGTAGAAATCTCACTGTTTTGTTCCGGACTAAGAGCTCTTCCCACTGAATCGAGGGGATAGTCTTCTCCGTTATACATAGGAGAAATCACCTTATTACTCTCTACAATAGAGCCGTCTCTCATAAGGCTCTCTTCCATTCCATCTGCAGAAATAATAGTAGATGCTGTAAGTCCATCCGTTACATTTGAAGCATCCATGGTAAGGGCTGCATTCTCTTTCAAAGCACTTGCTTCATTTGTAATACCAGAAGCAGTTACCTCTCCATCTTGAACCTTTCCTTCAAAAACCAACTGCTTTAAACTATCTGCCTGAGTAACAGCTTCCGAAGTTTGATTTGTTCCAATGTTTAGAGATGGGACCTTAATATTTGGAATGTTTTGTCCCAGGATTTTAGACAGATTGTCTGCCTGGGTATTAGACACACTATCCCCCCGTCCTTCCTCTCCGGATATAATGGAAAGGAGTTCTTTTTGAAAAGATAAAACCTTTTCTGCAGGAACTTCCTCTGAGGATAACACCTCAGAAATACTTTTTCCAAGTTCATCTACTGCCTTTAAGAGTTGTCCTTCATTGGACTTGTAGTTTTCAAACTGATTTACCATCTCCTGTGTAATGGGTAAATTATGCTTTGCCATGGTAACAATGGTAGATACATTTGCTCCTGGTAATTTTGCACAGGCCCGAGACATATCTGATAGGCTTTTGGCATCAATAGGCATTTGTTCCTTCATCATGGTATTTACCATATTAATGGAATCTTCTGTAACAGCCATGCCTGCAGCATCTAATGCATTTAATAAAGTAGGATTATTCATAGATCCGATA
>JAILMB010000299.1 GCA_024692825.1 Lachnospiraceae bacterium
CATATAAGTTTCCCATATCACCCCAAAATGCTACTCTTTTAAATTCTTTTAAACACTTTGCGTTTTCCATCTTTACTCCTCGTTAATATTATACTCTTGTTCACAAAAAATTCAAGTTAAATTATTATTAAAGTTTGCGGAGGTCTATTAAATTAAACCTATACGAACAACTCTCGCACCACTTTATCAACGCTCTTTGGCACTCGTTCAAGCGAGTAAACCGGAAGATAACATGACGTAAATCCGCTCATATCCTCCTGTACCTGACGTATTTTCCCATCGGGAACATTATTAAATGCAAAAATGTATCTGTCTTCTTCGCCTTCAATTTCCTTGGAAAATAATGCCAGACGCTTCATATAATCTTCATCTGACCAACTCATAATAATTTTATAATTGGCTCGTTTAAGTTCTTTCATATCCTTTTCTGGCAATTCAGGAAACGGTCCACAATCGAAAACTAAAAAGTCGTACTTTGCATATAGAGGCTCATACTCTTCGCCAAGTAGTGCTATACCAACCCCTTCGCAAAGTTTAAATTCGTTGTCGGCATTATCGGTAATCATACATACTCGCTTACCTTCATCCGCAAGATAGTTACATATCGTTGCTGCCATATGCGTACTGCCACAGCCATGTTTTAGACTAGTTACAAAATAAACTGCAGTTCCAACAAACTCTCGGCTTCTTTTTCTTTTATCTTTTCGAACCGGCTCATTCTTTTCTATATCAGGCAGTATCTCTCCACCTGTGTACTTTGCAAAATATCTCGCCAGCCCTTTATAACAATTTCCGCCAAAAGGATCTTCAACGTACTCCACTGGTTCAAACATACCATCAAGAAGCTGAGTTATGCGTTCGGCCGTACCACTACCGTACCCACTCATCCCCCGTACAAGGAAATGAAAACTCATACCCTTAAGGTCATCATACAACGCTTGCGTTTGACCGAGTTCCCAAGCGACAGAACCACAAACTGCAAATTTTTGCTTACAGCGCATGATATCTGCCCTCACTCTAGGCGAAAAAGCTCCATAGTCAATTATAATGAAGTTATATTTAATGGAATTAATCAGCTCCTGCAAATCTTCAAGGTGAACCTCCGTATAGTAATCTACGCCCTGAAATGCAAAAAAATCAACATGCTGTTCTACATCCCGAAATCTATGAATTGCACGAAAAGCTTTCCCGTTCCCGGAACAATCCAAAATAGCCACATCATATCCATATCTTGCAAAATAGTGTGCCGCCATAATCGCCTGATGCGTAACACCAATCTTCTTGCTCGCACCTGTAAATCCAATTAGCACATTCGTCAAAACATCTTTTAACTCGTCTACATCCTTCATACTTTGCGGCTTTGGCGCCTCTTCTGCGTCGTCTTTTCCGCCAAATAAGGAAATCGAGGAATTCACCAAATTATTCAAATTTGGAAAATTAGGCATTTTCCCAGCCAAAGATTTTATAGTAAACTTATCAGCAATGCGCTTTACCTTTTCATCAGTACATTCTTCTTTATGTTCTGTGTTCTCAAAAAGAAACGCCAACTCTTTTTCTTTCTTCATCCTATGAATACATGCAGAAGAAAGTGTGCGCATAACCTCAGTAAACTCCCCTTCGTCCACGCGAGAGTAGATATGATTTACATTTGAAACTAATTCTTCCTCCGTTCCGGATCCTTCAATATATCGAACGCATCTCGCAATATCCGCTTTATTTTCTCTACCATCCGTTTCATCTAGATGATAGTAAACTTTCGCATCTCGACGACTCCGTCCGCCACGAATTAACTTTGCAATCCGCATCACCGAAGCATCTTGCGAGGTGAAAGCATCCATTATTCCAAGATTATATAATCCCTTCACATAATCTGTACCAATTGCATCATCCGCTAAAATAGGAATAAATTGTACCTGTTCAAAATTATCCTTAAACTTTTCAAATTCAGCAACTGTAAACGGAGATTGTTTTTCCAAACTCGTACTTACCAGTACCGTTTTTGTATCCGGGTGCTCATTTAAATACGCTAAAATTCCTTGCTTACTATGTTTGATACCATAGTCTTCTACAGAAAGACCTTCCTCTGCCAAACCATCCACTACACTTTTTGCTTCTTCTTCCTGCAGATTATACAATGCAAACAGAACCCTCATATATTTGTCTATCTTCCTTTCCTAAAGTACCTTAATTTTATTGTGCACCGAAGTCCTCCAAATTTGTCAAGCCACAATTTATAAAATGTTACCCTCCATTTGTAAAATATTCTAACCATCAAACTATTGCCTTTTTATTCACTTTGTGTTACATCTTAACTAACATATCACATAAGCCGAGGCGAAAAAAAATGGATGAACAGATTATTGATTACCCACTTCTAAAATTTTATAGAAAAAGAGCCGGTCTATCAGTCAAAGCCGCTGCAGAAAAAATCGCAGTCTCGCAAAGCACGTTACGCAAATGGGAACAAAAAGCTGGCTCAACAGAGACAATCTTAATTGATCAGCTAAATGAACTGTGCTATCTATACGGAATCACACTAAACGATATCACAATGACCGGCATTATACTGCGATAAAACTTCTCGAAAGGAGGAAAAATAACGTATGAAAAATATCCGTGAAGAAAATGACATCGGAGCGTTACAGCTTCTCATAAAAGACTTACATAATAAAACAGACAAATCCTTGTCCCTCTTGGCACATACCGCTATACAAAGAGAAAGTGTAATCTCTAACACCTTCGTAAAAAAGACCTACCACAGCCTCATACCTAGTCGTTCCGCAATAACACACATCTGGGATGATGCCACACCAAATGGGTATTTTCGCTATAAAAACGCATTTCCCATTAACCACGAATCTCTGCATTTTGCCT
>JAILMB010000149.1 GCA_024692825.1 Lachnospiraceae bacterium
AATATGTACCTTTGGAGAGACTATATCTTTCTCCACAGTGCGGATTTGCATCCTGTGAAATCGGAAACAAATTAACGGAAGCACAGCAGTGGGCGAAGATTAAACTTGTTAAGGAAATTGCAGAGGAAGTGTGGAAATAAAGATTCTAAAATGAAGGTATAAATTCCAGAAAAAAGAAGATTTGTCTTGACATGTTAGGGAAATTCTAGTATTTTGTATACACAATGAACGAAGGCGTTCTGTACGTTTGTACAGATCGCCTATTTTTTTTGAGAGAAGGTAGTAAAAATGGCAATCGAATTATCGAGACTAATTGGAAAAGTGCAGCATATGGATATTACATTGGTTGCTGGGGAAGGTGGGTTATCAAATTACGTGACATGGGTACATATGGCTGAAACTGTGGAAGCTTCTGATTTTTTAGAGGGAGGACAATTGGCATTTACCACAGGAATTGGACTACGATCGAAAGAGGATATTTTTTCTTTGGTAAAAGCCTTTTACGAAAAGAAAGTATCGGGAGCAATTTTTAATATTGGACCTTTTATTGAAGAGATTCCAGAGGAAGTAAAAACCTATTGTAATCAACATGATTTTCCATTGTATGTTGTTCCCTGGAAGGTACATCTTGCAGAAATCATGCGAATTTGTTGTTTTGCAATAACAAAAGATGAACAGCGAATGATGGAAACATCGGCGGCATTTAAAAACGCAATCTGTTTTCCAAAACAAGAAGAATTATATGTGGTGCCACTGTCGCAGCGTTCTTTTCGCGTCAATTGGAAGTACTCTGTTACCGTCATTAAATTGCAGACTAAGACGGACAAACTAGAGGAGAGATTAGAAGCCCTTTGTTTAATCCTAGAGAATCGTATTCGACACAGAAATAAAGACTTTGCTGTTTTCATTAATGAAATGGAGTTAATTCTCGTCTTTGCAAATTTATCGGAAGAAGTATTAAAGGAAGAAATCAAAGAGGTGCAACATAGTTTGAATCAGCTATTGCGTCAGGATGAAAGCTATTCTATGGGAGTGGGACGGCTTACAAAAAGTGTACGCTGTCTTTATAAAAGCTATAATCAGGCTAAATCAATTCAACGATTACAATCCAGAGGGAAAATCGGAAATGAGAATGTATTCTATACAAACCTGGGAATCTATCGATTATTAATGGGAATAGAAGATCGAGAGATTATTGTAGATTACTATAATCATACACTTTTACCATTGAGGGAGTATGATTCTATGAATCACTCGGATTTATGTCAGACGCTGCGGTGTTATTTGACCCATGATGGAAGTGTCAAAGAGACTGCGGATGAACTTTTTGTTCATAGAAATACGGTGAATTATAAAATTAATAAAATAGAAGAGTTGTTGGGAATAGAAATGTCTTCGCTGACTTCTAGAGCAGAACTGATTATCGCTTTTAAGTTAGCAGAGATTATGTAATTTATAGAGGATATAAGCGATAGAGAATATAAATGAAAAAGCATCCGAATGAGGGAAGGCAAAACCACCTCATTCGGATTTTTTTATAAAAAAAGGTTGTGCTAAGGCACAATAAGGTTTGTGTCTGGACTTATTGTTTTCATTTCCTGGAAAAATATAATGACTATTAACAAGAGACAAGAAAGCAGAAACATCTGCATGAAGAGTAATAAAGAAAGGAATGTATTATGGGAATGACAGGAAATGAAATAAAAGAAACACAAAAGAAATATGTATTACAGTCCTGGAGCAAACAGGGAAGTTTAAATCCTATTCCAGTAGCGAAGGCGGATGGAATTTACTATTACGATTTTGATGGAAATCGCTATACAGATATGGCATCTCAGTTAGTAAATTTAAACTTGGGATATGGAAATAAAGATATTGCAGATGCCATCAAGGAACAGGTAGATCAGTATTGCTATATTGGACCATCCATTGCATCAGAGCCAAGAGCAAAACTTGCAAAGATGATTATTGATCTATTGCCGGATACATTTGGAAAAGTATTCTTTACAAATGCCGGAGCAGATGCAAATGAAAATGCAATTAAGATGGCAAGAATGTTTACAGGAAGAAAGAAAGTATTCAGTAGATATCGAAGCTACCATGGCTCTTCCTTTGGAGCAGGTAACTTAACAGGTGAACCAAGACGTTATCCTCTGGAGCCTGGTATTCCGGGATTTGTAAAATTCTTTGATCCATATATTTATAGGGAACCAATTGAATTTCAATCGGAAGAAGAGGCTACAAAATACTACCTGGCAAAGCTAAGAGAACAGATTATCTATGAAGGAGTGGATAATGTTGCAGCCATTGTTATGGAAACCATTACAGGTTCTAATGGAATTATCATTCCTCCTAAAGGATATTTACCCGGAGTGAGAAAAATCTGTGATGAGTTTGGAATTGTTATGATTTGTGATGAGGTTATGGCAGGTTGGTGTAGAACAGGAAAGATGTTTGCATTTGAAAACTTTGATGTTGTACCTGACATTGTTACCTTTGCAAAAGGTGTTACCTGCGGTTATGTCCAGCTTGGAGGCGTAGCAGTATCAAAGGAAATTGCATCTTACTTTGATGACCATGTCTTATCCTGTGGCTTAACTTACAGTGGTCATCCTCTTGCCTGTGCAGCAGGGGTTGCCTGCGTAAATTATTACACAAAGGCAAATATTCCTGCAAACGTCACAAAGGTAGGAGCTGTTCTTGCAGACATTTTAGACGACTTAAAGGAAAAGCACACATGTGTAGGAGACGTAAGACATATTGGACTTTTCTCTTGTGTGGAATTGGTAAAGGATAAGGCTACAAAAGAACCATTGGTTTCCTACGGTGTTGATCCAGAAGGAATTATGGGTAAGGTAGTTGGAATGTTAAAGGAAAGAAAATTTATGACCTATTCCCATGAGAATATGGTATTTATTTGCCCACCTCTTATTATTACAGAGGAACAGTTAAAGGAAGAAATGGTAAAAATGGATGAAGTACTCTCCATTGTAGATGAAACCTATGTTGCATCATAAATAGGAGGTGGACTATGGCACATTTTACAATCCCATCCCACGTATTTGAAGGAAGTAATGCATTAGAGGAAGCTTCTTCTTATATAAAGGGTTATGGAAATAAAGCGTTTATTGTAACAGGTCCCCATGTGAGCAAGTCGCCTATGGTTCAAGGCCTAAAAAAGAAGTTAGAAGAAATGGAAGTGGCCTATTTTGTCTTTGATGAAATCACAGGGGAACCGACAGATGAAATGATTATAAAAGGAGTAGAGGCTTATAAGAAAAGCCACTCAGGATTTATTATTGGAATTGGCGGTGGCAGTCCCCTTGATTCAGCCAAGGCCATAGCAGTCATGTCAGTACAAGAGGCTGGCAGTCGTATTTCGGATTTTATGGGAAAGGAAATCAGTGATGCAATCCCTAAGATTGTGGCAATTCCTACAACCTCTGGTACCGGTTCGGAAGCAACGAAGTTTACGGTAATAACGGATACCAAAACAGATGTAAAAATGTTGTTAAAGGGAGATTGTCTCGTTCCAGATCTTGCCATATTAAATTATAAATACACCATGGATATGCCAAAGAGCGTGACAGCAGCTACAGGCTTAGATGCCCTCACCCATGCCATTGAAGCTTATACTTCAAAGAAAGCTACAGCTTTAACGGATGTGTATGGACTATCAGCGGTAAAGCGAATTATGAAGTATTTACCTAAGGCCTATGAGAATGGAAACGATAGTGAGGCCCGCAAGCAAATGGCCATAGCAGCGTTTGAAGCGGGGGTATGTATTAACAATTCCAGTGTAACAATAGTTCACGGAATGAGCCGCCCCATTGGAGCCCTCTTTCATGTGCCTCATGGGAAGAGCAATGCCATGCTATTAGGAGAATGTTTGAATTTTGCGGCAGATGGAGCTTATGAACGATTTGCAGACCTTGGAAGAGTTTGCGGTTGTGGAGATATGGAAGAAGAGGATGAAGTCGTTGCAAGAGAGTTTATTGAAGAAGTAAAGAAGGTAGTAGCGATTTGTGAAATCCCTACTTTAAGGGAATATGGAATAGAGAAAAAAGAGTTTATAGATAAAATTCCAAAGATGGCAGAGGATGCTATGGCGTCAGGAAGCCCAGGAAATACAAGGAAAGAAATTACAAAAGAAGATTGCGAAAGACTCTATGAAATTTTGATTTCAAAGTAATGTGCCGTAGCACAATGAGGTTTGTGCCTGGGCAAATTGAAACGAAGAAGAGCAATCCGTATACTTGCATTAACAAACACAGCAAAGGCGCTGGAAACAAGGCCTTGCTGTGTTTTTTTTATAGGAAAAGAAAGAAAAGAGGAGCCGGTTATGAGCGAAGTGAGAGATATAGAAATCAAAACAAGAGAACTGGGGGTGACATTCCAAGATAATGCTGGACGTGATGTTACCGCATTGACCGGTGTGAATTTGGAAATATATAAGGGTGAGTTCATTACTCTGTTAGGTCCTTCTGGATGTGGAAAGACAACATTGCTTCGATCCATTGCAGATTTACAAAAACCTACTACAGGAGATGTTCACATTCAGGGAATGACACCAAAGGAGGTTCGACTTCAACAGAAGTTCGGATTTGTGTTTCAGCAACCGGTTTTGTTCGATTGGAGAACTGTAAAAAAGAATGTGGAACTGCCAATGGAAATTATGGGGTATTCCAAAGGAGAAAGATCGGACCGGGCAGATGAAATGCTTGAGATGGTTGGTTTAAAAGATTTTGCAAATCACTATCCAAATCAGTTGTCAGGAGGAATGCAACAAAGAGCAAACATTGCAAGAGCCTTTGGCTTAGATCCAGACATTCTTTTGATGGATGAACCTTTTTCAGCATTGGATGAATTTACAAAGGAAAAACTCCACGAAGACTTGCTTCGAATCTGGAGAGCTACAAATAAAACCATTTTATTTGTTACCCACAATATTCAGGAAGGAGTATTCCTTTCAGATCGCGTATGTGTGTTATCTCCTCATCCGGGTCGACTATCAGCAATCGTGGATATTGATATAGAAAGGCCAAGAACTTTAGAGGTTAAGGAAAGTTCCTACTTCAATGAATTGGTAACAAAGGTTCGTAACAGTTTTGAGGGAGGCAGTGTTTAATGAAGGAAAAATTTGAAGTACTCACAAATAAAAAGTGGTTTTCTTCTTTGCTTTGGATACTTCTTTTAATCATTGCATGGGAAGTTGGTGCTTTTGTTGTAGCCAATACAAAGAGAATACCAGAAAACGTGTTGCCCCATTTATATCAGATTATAATAGCAGGTTTTTCTACAGATAAAGTAACTGGAGATATGACAGCAACACAGGCCGTTTTATCAAGTGCAGCGCAGACTCTTCTTCGAGGATTTTTGGGATTTGTACTTGGAGCAGCCATCGGATTTGTATTTGCCTTAGTGATGAAAATGTCTGGGGTATTAGAGAAAGTATTGTTTCCCTATTTGATGTTGATTCAGCTGATTCCGGTACTTGGACTTGCACCAATTGTTTTAGCTATCACAGGAGATATTAATGTAAGTCGAGTAATCATTGCAGCTATTTTAAGCTTTTATCCTGTGGCAACCAATACCTTAGCAGGATTTAAATCGGTAGAAAAAGAAAAGTATGATTTGATGTTTATCTGTGCAGCAAAGCCTCATGTGATTTATACAAAGGTGTTGATTCCAGCAGCGCTGCCCTACTTTTTTACAGGATTAAAAATCGCAGCACCTATGGCGGTTACAGCATCTATCCTGGTAGATACCCTTCAAGGGGATGGCGGACTTGGATGTTTGTTATCTCAGTCATTAAAACATGCCATGAGCATATATGTATTTTGGTTGATTGTATTTTTCAGTGCCTTTGTTGGAATCCTGGTTGGAAAGGTCATTGGCTGGATTGAATATGGAGTATCTCCATGGAAACGGAGGGCATGAAATGGAATATGAAGTTAAGTTAGAAAAAGTCGGACGTAAAAAAAGTCTTTCGCAAAGAATTAAAGAAAACAAAACCTGGCAAAAAGCCTCTACCATAGTCCTTCCATTGATTTTTGGAATTGTGTTAGTAGGGCTATGGCAGACTGAGGTGCTTCACAGTTGGTTTCATACAGACACCTTTACCCTTCCTTTGATCAATAAAATCGGAGGCATCATGGGGGATATCAGTGACAAGATTCTAGAAAACACCATAGCAACTGTAGAGGTTGCATTCTTTGGATTAGTAATCGGAAGTGTCCTAGGATACCTCATTGCAATGTTAGCAGCTCTATATCCAAAGATTGGATCGGGCGGATTGTCTGTTATTGGAGCATTTGCTTCCATACCCGTCGTTGCAATGGCTCCTGTATTAAACAACTGGACAAAGGATGTTTCTACAGACGCAAATCTTAGAAGTATGGTTTCAAAGATTATTGTAGTCACTCTGATTTGTGCTGCAGACATGGGGCTAAATGCCTATCGGGGATTAACAGAATTAAAACCTTTTTCAGAGGATTTAATGGCCATATATGGAGCACCAAAGAAAATAACATTGTGGAAATTGCGAATTCCAAATTCGATTCCCTATGTGTTTACAGCTTTAAAAGTATCTGTTCCGGCAAGTATTATGACAGCCATTGTAAGTGAGTATTTTGCTGAATACATTACAGGAGTTGGAAGAGCGATTCGAGAAAATATTGTGTTGGCACAGTACTCTACAGCCTGGGCTTATATTGCAACAGCCTGTTTGATAGGCGTTGTAGCCTATGTAGTTTTAATGGTTTTACAAAGCATTCTACTGAGAAGGTATCACTGATCAGTTGAATATAAATTGTATGCGAAAGGAGAATAGCATGAAGGAAAGATTAAGAAAATTGGTTTGTACATTGGCAGCAGCATCAATGGTTATGGGTGCGCTTACGGGATGTGGCGGAAAAGAGGAAACAGCACAGGCCACAGAATCAAAAAATTTAACAGCAGAAGAGGTGATTAAAATTGCCGCAGAGTCGGGCCAGGTTGGTAACTGGGGATTAGGAAATGAATATGAAGTAATGGCTTTATTATCAAAATATGATCTCCCTACAGACTTTTTAAGTCAGGATTTTACCATGGATGGTTTTGATGATAACTCCATTTTATTAGCATCAGCAATGACCTACAACGAACTGGGGTTGGTTCAGAACGACTATGATGGTGGCTATGGCTATGGGGATGAAATCGGAGTCATTGATATGAATGATGAAGGTGTTGCAATGTTAGAAGATAACATCTTCTGCACAAAGACCTTTGCTCAGGAAAATCCGGAAACAGTAGCAGCATTTTTATATGCTTCTTTCAAGGGATGGAAATATGCAGTAGAAAATCCAGAGGAAGCAGCAGAGATCTGTTATGAATATGGTTCATCTGTTTCACCTGAACATCAGAAATATATGGCTACGGAAGTAGCAAAATTAATATCTACAAATACAAAGGGGGAAAGTGTTTCAGACATTGGTTATATGGATGAAGAGGCTATGCAGCAGACATTAGATATTGCAAAACAGTATGTAAGTCTTGATGATGCAGCAGCAAATGAAGCATTCCAGGCACTTACCTTAGATGATATTCGCGATACCAGTTTCTATGATGCAGCAGTTGCTTCTGATGGAACCTTCAATGTAGAGAAGAAAGAGGTTTCAATCCAGCTGAAGTGGTTACCAGATGCACAGTTTATGGGATATTATGTGGCACTTGATAAGGGCTACTACGAAGAAGTTGGTTTTGAAAATGTTGACATCGTATCCGGTGGTGGTGACATTGCTGAAACTACAGCTGTAAACAACGGAACCGTAGACTTTGGTGTTACCTGGGAAACAAACTTAGCATCAGCAGATGCAAGTGGTATGGATCTTGTAGAAATCGCTCAGATTTTCCAGAAGTCAGGACTTGTACTTGTTTATAAGCCAGAAAATTTCTAATGACAAAATAAAACAAACGGTGGCGGCAGATGGTTGTCGCCACCATATTTAGAAAGTGGTGAGGATTATGGATTTATTAATAAAAAACGGAACAATTGTTACAGCGGTAGGAAGCTATGAAGCAGATGTGGCAGTAGAAGATGGAAAAATTGTTGCTATTGGTAAAGACTTAGATGGCGATGCTAAAAAGACAGTAGATGCCACAGGAAAGCTGGTACTTCCTGGAGCCATTGATGCTCATACGCATTTGGCTATGCCATTTGGTGGAACCGTTTCTGCTGACAGCTATTTATCTGGAACAAGAGCAGCTGTTTGTGGTGGGGTTACCACAGTATTTGATTATCCCGTTCAGCATAAAGGGGAAACCATTCTTGGTCTTATCAATTCAAAAAAGGAAATATGTGAAAAGGAAGCTTGTTGTGATTATGCTTTCCACTGCTGCATTACAGATTTCAATGATGGGGAAATCTTAGATGAAATGGAAGAAGCAGTAGAAAAGGGTATTACAAGTTATAAATGCTTCCTCGTATATAAAAAAGAAGGAATGATGGTTGATGATGGAATGCTTGCAACACTTTTACTTCGTGCGAAAGAGTTAGGCGCAATGATTAACGTCCATGCAGAAAACCCTGATTTAATTGATCTTAGAGTGGATCAGTATTTAAAAGAAGGAAAAACCAGTGCCTGGTATCACTACATGAGTCGTCCGGAATTTGTGGAAGCAGAAGCTGATAAGAGAGTTGTACATTGGTCTACTCATTTAGATGCACCAGTATATATCGTACACATGGCAGATAAGGAAGGACTTGAGGCTTGTATTAAGGCAAAAGAGGAGGGACATGAACTATATGTAGAAACCTGTCCTCAGTACTTAGAGTTTACCTGTGATGTCTATAAAAGAGAAGACGGAAGAAACTTTGTATGTTCTCCACCAATTAAAGGTCAGGAAAGTCAGGATGCACTTTGGAAGGCAATTAAGAGTGGCTTTATTGATACGGTGGCAACAGATCATTGCCCATTCCAAAGCTATGAAAAGGACTGGGGAAAAGATGATTTTACAAAGATTCCAAATGGCTGTGCTGGAGTAGAAAACCTATATCCTTATATGTTAGGAGCTGCCAATGCAGGAAAGATTCCATTTGAAAAAGCAGTAGAACTTTGTTCCACAAATGTAGCTAAGATTTTTGGATGTGATAACAAAGGTGATATTGCTATTGGAAAAGATGCAGATATTGTTATTTACGATAAGGAGAAAGACTTTACCATTAGCGTAAACAATATGCATTCCGACTATGATCATACCATTTGGGAAGGAAAGAAAATCCATGGATATCCGGTACAAACCTATCTAAGAGGACAGCTTGTTTATGATAACGGTGAGTATGTAGGAACACCTGGAGATGGAAATTATATTAAGAGAAGTCCTAAGAAATAAGAAGAAAAGGAGGAGTGGAAAATGGCATATGAAGAGATTCGCATGAAATCAGAAGCAAGTCGATGCTTGTTGTGTCATGACGCTCCCTGTACACAAGCCTGTGAAAAAAAGCTTGAGGTAGCAAACATTATACGTTCAGTTCGATTTGAAAATATTACAGGGGCAGCTAGAAAACTAGGGGAAGCAAATCCATGTATGGATTGTAGTGCACCATGTATGGCTGCTTGTAACCGTGGAGCTATTGATCAGCCTATTCATATACCGGAAGTATTTTCGGAAGTGAATAGAAAGGAAATTTCAGTTCCAAAGGAGAAGGTAGACTTATCTGTAGATTCCTGTGGGGTGCATTTTGAAAATCCATTTTTACTATCCTCATCTGTAGTGGGAAGTAACTATGAAATGGTGGCAAAAGCCTTCGAAATGGGCTGGGCCGGAGTAGCATTTAAGACCATCGGCCTATTTACTCCAAATGAGGTATCCCCTAGATTTGGAGCATTGGAAAAGGAAGATAATCCCTTTATTGGATTTAAAAATATTGAGCAGATTTCCGATCACACCTTGGAAGAAAATGTCAGCTTCTTAAAGAGATTGAAAAAGGAGTATCCAACAAAGGTGATCGTGGCGTCTATTATGGGACAAAACGAGGAAGAGTGGACTAAACTGGCAAAAATTATGGAGGAAGCCGGGGCAGACATGATTGAATGCAACTTCTCTTGTCCACAGATGGTAGGAGAAGGACTTGGTAGTGATGTGGGAACCAATCTTGAATTGGTAGCAAAATATACAGCTGCCACCAAAAGAGGAACCAATCTTCCTGTTTTAGCAAAGATGACACCAAACATTACTAAAATGGAAGAACCGGCAGCAGTAGCCTTAGAGGCTGGGGCAGATGGATTAGCAGCCATTAATACCATTAAAAGTATTATGAATGTGGATCTTTCTAATTTTGGAACTGCTCCAAATGTAGAAGGAAAGTGTTCCGTTGGAGGCTATTCCGGAAAGGCAGTAAAACCAATTGCTCTTCGCTTTATCAATGATATGAAAAAAGATGAGCGGACAAAAAAAGCCCCTATCTCAGGAATGGGAGGAATTGAAAGCTGGAAAGATGGAGCAGAGTTTCTTGCGATGGGGTGTGAAACACTGCAGGTTACCACATCCGTTATGCAATATGGGTATCGAATTATTGAAGACATGCTAGAAGGCTTATCAGATTACCTTTCCCTTTCTAATATGGAAAACGTAAGTGAACTGGTTGGAGCGGCATTAGATAATGTCATTGATGCAGGAGAATTGGATCGGGATACCATTGAGTATCCAAGATTTCATCATGACAGCTGTGTAGGCTGCGGTAGATGTTATGTATCCTGTTTTGATGGTGGCCATCAGGCAATTATCATGGATGAAAAAACAAAGAAACCAAAGATGAACCCAACAAAGTGTGTCGGTTGCCATTTATGTAAGCTGGTATGTCCAACAGGATCTATTTCTGCTTCCGGTATTCGAGTATTAAAAAAGGTTAAAGAGGAAAAGGCATCTTAGAAAAGATGTTGGAATAAAGAAAGAAGGTATGAATATGTATACATGTAGTTTAGAAAGAATGACAGACAAGATTAAGACATTTTCAACTTATGGAGATGCAGGACATGGAGGAATCACCCGTTATTCACTTTCTCCAGAAGCTATTATGGCAAGAAAAGAATTTGTGAAACGAATGGAAGCGATTGGAGCTATCATTGAAGTGGACGATGTTGCAAACATTTATGCAACCCTTCCGGGAACAGATGAAAATGCAAAAAGAATTGTTATGGCTTCCCACTGTGATTCAGTAAAAAATGGTGGTAACTATGATGGTATCTTAGGTGTTATGTCTGCAATGGAAGTTCTTGAAACGGTAGCAGAGCATAATATTCCTCATAAGCATCCTCTTACTGCAATGATCTGGACAAATGAAGAAGGCTCCTTATATCCACCTGCAATGATGTGCTCAGGTATCGTTTGTTATGATTATCTGCCAGAAGATATCCGTTCAAAATTTAAATACGAAGATATGATGGCTTCAAAAAGTATCTTAGATAACACCAGTACATTTGGGGATGCTCTAAAGGCTTCAGGCTTTATGGGAGAAAAGAAATACCGTTTATCTCCTGAAAATTATTTGTATATGTTTGAAACCCATATTGAACAGGGCCCGATTTTGGAAGATGCAGGAAATGACGTTGGTGTTGTAGATTGTGTACTTGGTATGTTTAATTACAGACTTCGTTTCTATGGTCAGACAACCCATGCTGGAACCTTCCCTATGCCTAAGAGAAAGGATGCATTTTTAGCTGCATCATTGGCTTTGACATATTTACATGAAGAAATTGATAAGTTGGGATATTCAGATTTGGTGTACACAACAGGTGAAGTTGTTTGCCATCCTTGTGTACATACCTGTGTACCGGATTTCTTTGATTTTTCATTTGATGCGCGTCATGAAGATCCAAAGGTATTAGAAAAGGTTCTTGAAATTGTAAAGAGTTGTGCAGACAAAGTATGGGCTGGATGTACTTGTGAAGTAGAAAAAGCATGGAACAGAGATACCGTATACTGGGATAAGAAACTAGTAGGTTACGTAAAAGAAGCAGCAGAGGAAACAGGTGTATCTCATCAGTACATTCACTCTGGTGCAGGACATGATGCGCAGTTTGCAGCATATATGTTACCAACCACTATGATCTTTGTTCAGTCCAAAGACGGATTGAGCCATTGCGAGCCTGAATATTCTTCACCAGAACAGTGTACCGCTGGCGCAACTGTAATGTTGAATGCTGTATTAAAAGCAGATGCTGAATAAATGAAAAAAGGAGTGCCTATGAATTATATAATAACCATAGCCAGAGGGTTCGGAAGTGGCGGAAAAGATATCGGAATGCGATTATCGAAAGAATTAGGCATTCCGTGCTATGATCGTCAGATTCTGACAATGGCGTCAGATCAAAGCGGAATAGATGAAAGTATTTTCGTGGAAAATGATGAGAAACTCAGAGGAAAATATATTGCTAATTTTTTAAGAAAAGTTCCCGTTACTGGAGTGCTGGAACCCTGGGATAAAGATTTTGTCTCCGACGTAAATGTGTTTAATGTACAGGCGGATATTATTCGATCCCTGGCAGCGACAGAGAGTTGCATTATTATAGGAAAATGTGCAGATGATATTTTACGGGAGTATAAAAATGTCATTAGTGTTTATGTAGAGGCACCGAGACATGCCTGCGTAAAATCCATCACAGAAAAGATGCATATTTCGCCTGAGAGAGCAGCAAAGTTAATTGTCAGTACAGATAAGTACAGATCCAATTATTACAGCTATTATACAGGTGGAAAAAAGTGGACGAATCCTACCAACTATGATCTTGTGTTAAACAGTGATCGGATTGGACGTGAGAACTGTGTGGAAATTATTAAGGACTATATTAATATCAAATTCAAAAAATAGAGGATGGAACATATAAAAATACCGGATCTGGGAATAGATCCGGTATTTCTTATGTAAACAATGATTTATTTAAAATGTTACGCTGCGAGGAGCTTCTGTAAATGAAGAGAAGGTTGCAGTGGCATTCTTAAAGTATAAAACTTCTGTATTATCGTCTTCAGCAGAATACATTTGC
>JAILMB010000302.1 GCA_024692825.1 Lachnospiraceae bacterium
ACAAAGTCTTCTCTCGAAAGCATATCCCCTTCTACGAAGACCTGTGTGATTCCTTCTTTTTCACAGAACTCTTCTCCCTCTTTTTTATCCCCTGAGGAAAAAATAGGAGCCACTGCTGTTAGGGCAATGCACTTATCTCCCAACACATCGTGGGCCACCTTTAACAAAAACGTGGAATCCACTCCTGCAGAATAGGCCACAGCCACAGAGCCTAAATCTTTGATATATTTTTTTAATTCAAATAGCTTCTCTTCTGTCGTCAAAGTTTTTCTCCATACGCTTCATCATAAATAAATATGCTACAAAGGTGTAGATTCCGGCAGCAATCCAGGCCAAAGGATCACAGGCTACTGCTAAGGTGTAGCTCATTATCTTCATAGAAATCACAGCTGCAACCAAACGTGCCACAAACTCTACAATTCCACCAATCAACGGAAGCAATCCTCTACCACAGCCCTGCATTGTATTTCTGAAAATAAAAATCATTCCAAGTGGGAAGAAGCATGCGGCTGCCATATAAACATAAGGCTTTGCCCAAACCACCATAGCGTCAATATCTACTCCAGCATCAAAGAACATGGTAAGTGCCGGGCGAAGGAATAGCACCATACAAATTCCAGATATAATGGCATATATTAAGGTCAATACCATAGAAGAACGAACTCCAGCGTGAATTCGCTTCAAGTCCCCTTTACCATAGTTTTGTCCAACGTAGGTAGCCATGGTCTGACCGACAGATGGAAATCCCTGCGTAACAAGGTTACAAAGCTTACTTGAAGCTGTAAACGCAGCGACTGCCTCTGATCCAAACAGATTGATAGCAGTTTGCATCACCATAGTACCAGATGCTGTAATGGCAAACTGGAGAGCCATAGGAACTGCCACATTCAACTGTTTTCTCGTCATATGCCAACTCAAGTACCAGTGTTCTCTTCGTGGAACTAGTATTTGAAATTTCTTTAAAATATAAATCAAACAAAGGACAGCCGAAACACCCTGGGCACAGTCTGTAGCAAGTGCAGCTCCCATTACTCCTAGTTTAAAGTTAATAATAAATACCAAATCCAAAATAACATTTAATATTGCAGAAAATACCAGAAAAAACAGTGGCACCTTGGAATTTCCCATAGCTCTGCAATAAGCAGAAAACAGGTTATAAAAAACCAGTGCAAAGGAACCATAGCAAATAGTGATGATATAGCTATAGGCATCTTCGTAAATATCTGCAGGGGTATTCATTAAATGAAGAAGCGGATTCATAAAGGCTACGGAAGCAACCGTTAGTACTACAATGGTAATTAAGGAAAGTAAAAATCCATTTGCAACGGAACGCTTTACTCCTTCAATATCTTCTGCTCCAAATTTTTGTGCCGTAATAACGGTAAATCCCGTGGTCATTCCAATAGCAAATCCCATTACTAAAAACATAATGGTACCTGTAGAACCAACGGCAGCTAATGCCCCTGTTCCTACATAATGACCTACGATAATCGTATCCACCATGTTGTATAACTGCTGGAATACATTACCAATAAATAAGGGTAAAAAGAATTTTAGAATAATTGGCATTGGTTTGCCTTCTGTTAATGTTTGTTGTGCGCTCATATTACTCCTTCTTAGACAAAAATAAGGCAGTTCCGCCTGATTGGAACCGCCTTATTACGAATACTTCTTTAGTTAAGCTCTGAAGTACAATGTGGGCATCGAGTTGCACCGATTGGTATCATTGACTTACAGTAAGGACATTCCTTCTCTGTAGGTGTCTCTGCCTCGTCCATTGCCTCTGACTTTTTCACACTTGTACGAACCTTTTCTAAGGCTTTTACCAAGCAAAAGATAACAAGTGCCATTAAAAGAAAGTTTATAACAACTGTAATAAATGTTCCGTAATTTAATGTTGCTGCTCCAGCTTCCTGTGCCGCCGCTAAAGTAGCGTATTCTTTACCATCCAATGAAATAAACCAATTTGAAAAATCAATTCCACCGGTTAATGCACTAATCAGTGGCATAATCACATCATCTACTAAAGATGTTATGATTTTTTGGAATGCACCACCGATGATAACACCGACAGCCATATCCATCACATTTCCTTTCGTAATGAACTCTTTAAATTCATCTACAAACTTTTTTGAATTTTCTAATTTCTTATCCATTCTTTGCGACTCCCTTTCCCCTCTAAAATTAAATTTTACGTAAATTAATCGTGTGATCACGTCGAGTGTATTATAGCACTATATTTATGGAATTGCGATAAGTTCCACTAAAGTTTTCCGTATTTTTTCCACATTTCTCTAAAAAAGTGAACTTTATTTTTTACTCTTTTTCTTTGACTTATTTGGCGTTTTTTTCTTTTTCTTTTTCCGAACAGAATATCCAAAGGTTCCAACTTTTTCCCCAAGGGTATAATACTCTCCATGGGAATAAGCCACTAAATCAGCGCGATCTAATTTCAAGGTGCCCTTTTCGTTTAGAAGGTCCTCTTCCACCTGTACATTGACCACTTCTGCAAGAAACATATCGTGAGTACCAAGTTCTAGCACCTGCCTTATTTTACATTCAATATTTACAGGACTTTCTTCCACGATTGGACACGCTACTTTTTTTGCCTCTCCCGGAGTAAGACCTGTCTCCTTAAATTTATCTACATCCCGTCCGCTTCTCACCCCACAGTAATCCACAGCCTTAACAATATCTTTCGTTGTAAGATTTACCACAAACTCTCCAGATTCTTTTAGCATGTGATGTGAGTGTCGTTCTTTTCTTACAGAGATAGACACCATAGCCGGATCCGAACAAACAGTTCCAGCCCAGGCCACTGTAATAAGATTATAATTTCCATCCTTATCACTAAGGGATATTAATACTGCCGGAACGGGATACAACATATTCCCCGGGCGCCAAGATTGTTTACTCATAACTTCCTCCATTTATGTCCATAAAAAATGGCTAAGAGAATCATACCATTTCTGAATCTCTTAGCCAAATATAATCTTTTATAAATCTTTTTTCTTTAAAGCATTTTATAACTGAACGAAACGTTCTGTACTAGCAGAAAGCTGTCCGGTTACATCATTATTTCTTTCCATTGCGTCTCCAATACCCTGAATCTCTTCTACGATTTCAGTAGAGT
Source organism: Lachnospiraceae bacterium (assembly GCA_024692825.1). GTDB lineage: Bacteria > Bacillota > Clostridia > Lachnospirales > Lachnospiraceae > JAILEN01. The sequence continues at coordinate 3,134 of JAILMB010000302.1, forward strand.
TTGCAGCAGACATATTGATTGCACTTGAACTTTCTTCTACAGATACTGTAATTGAAGATACGGCTGTTTCCATTTCTTCCATAATTACATTTAAGTTATCAGCCTTATCAACAAAGTCTGCAAGCATTGCTTCAATGATTTCTGCAGTATCTTCATACTTATCGCCAGTTTCTACGAAGGAATCGTAGTCCCCTAATACCACTTCGTTAATGAAGTCTAATACTTCCATGGCATTGTCAGATAAAGTCTTAACTGCCTGAGTTACGCTGTTAGAAATTTCCTGAATGTTTCCTGCTGTATCACGGCTGTTTGCAGCAAGAGCTGAAATCTCATCTGCTACTACGGCAAATCCCTTACCAGCTTCACCAGCACGAGCAGCTTCGATGGATGCGTTCAATGCTAAAAGGTTTGTCTGAGATGCAATATCCAGAATATCATTTGTCAAGTCATTAATCTGCTTAACCTGTTCAGAATCCTTAACAGACTGAGCAAGAACAGTAGATAATTCCTGCATCTTTGCACCAGTGTTTTCTTTCTTCTGAGTAGCATCTTCTTTAATTTGAACTGCTTCCTTCTGAATACC
>JAILMB010000092.1 GCA_024692825.1 Lachnospiraceae bacterium
TCTCCTGTGTCCCAGTTATCAGATCGTATCCAGGAAAAAAATGAAAAGAATAAGATGCAGCGGGAAAGACTTCTTCGGGAACTTCAGACAATATCCATTCAAAAAACAGAAACTTCTGATAACCAAAAACCACAGGGCATAGCGGAACTTTCAGAATCACAGGAGCCTGTGGAAGAAGAAACTGTTTCATCAAAATATGATTACAAAGACGTTTCTTCAAAAATTAGAAGTGCAAAGACATCCCAAAGCGCAGGGCAGGCGTTGATTGCTGCAAAGAGAACGGTTTCTCAGATTAAAAGAAAGCTGGTAGCCTCTGGTGGAGAAAGTGATGAATTAAAGATTGCTCTTTCTCATGCAAAACGAATTGAGATTGTAGCAAAAAAGAAAAAACGTCATCTTGAATTGGAAGAGTTAGTTGAAAACACGAGACAGATTGATGAGCGGATGGAAAAACTTGAGGAACTGACACAGGATGGAGCCGCTAGTGGAATAGGAAATGATACCTCTAAAAATGAATCTGGTGGTTCATCAGGTGGCACCATAGATCTTCTTTCTTTCTGTGAGGATAAGGTAGCAGAAGGGTATGAGATTATTGAAGCAGCCCGAGAAGAAATGATGGAAGAAATGGTACAGGAGGCCAAGGCATCTGGAGAAGAAATCACGGAAGAAATGATGAAGGAAATGGAAGAGGTGGTTTCTGAATTTGGAGCAGAGGAACTGGAGGCTTTAGAAAAGACCATGGAGTTATTGGAAAACTTGGAAGTAGTGGATCCTCATATGTCAGAAGAGGATTTGGAAAAATTAAAACAAAAACACAGAGCTTCTGAGGAAAAGGCCATTGTAAAAGCAGATATGGATTATTTAAAGGATATGTTTGAGTTATATTCTGATTCTATGGATGTGCAGATATAAAGAAATGAAATAGTAATTTATGTACAAGTGTGAATAAATTTTATACAATTTAAATGCAATAAATACTTTATTTTTTTTATTTGAAATATTACAATATACGTCGGAACGGAATTCGATTTGTATTGTAATATTTTTTTACCGGAAATCGAATCATAGTTTGCTCCCCAGGAAACCAGGGAGCAATTTGAATAGTATTAAAATTAGGAGGAATTCATGATTAAAGTAGGTATTTTAGGATATGGAAACTTAGGTCGCGGTGTAGAAGCTGCAGTGATGCAGGCTGAAGATATGGAGCTTGTTGCTATTTATACAAGAAGAAATCCACAGTCAGTTTCAGTAAAATCTAACGTAGCAGTTAAGTCTACAGCTGATTTGGATACTGGAAAAGAAGATATTGATATTTTAATGATTTGTGGAGGTTCAGCTACAGATCTTCCAGAAATGACACCAAAGTATGCAGCAATGTATAACGTCATTGATTCATTTGATACACATGCAAACATTCCTACACATTTTGCAAATGTAGAAAAGGCTTCTAAAGAAGCTGGAAAAGTTGGTCTTATTTCCTGTGGATGGGATCCGGGAATGTTTTCATTAAATCGTTTATATGCAACCTCTATTTTGCCAAAGGGTGAAGCTTACACATTCTGGGGCAAGGGCGTAAGCCAGGGACACTCTGATGCCATTCGTCGTATCGAAGGTGTTGTTGATGCAAGACAGTATACAGTTCCTGTACCAGCAGCATTAGAGAGAGTTCGTGCCGGAGAAAACCCGGAACTTACAACCAGAGAAAAGCATACAAGAGAGTGCTTCGTTGTAGTAGAAGATGGAGCAGACAAGGCTCGTATTGAAAAAGAAATCAAAGAAATGCCAAACTACTTCTCAGACTATGACACAACTGTAAACTTCATTTCTGAAGAAGAGTTAAAGAAGAACCACAGCGGACTTCCACATGGTGGTAGCGTAATCTATACAGGAGAAACCGGATTTGATGGAAATAAGCATGTCATTGAATACAGCTTAAACTTAGATTCCAACCCGGAATTTACAGGAGCTGTTTTAACAGCATACGCAAGAGCAGTTGTTCGTTTGAACAAAGAAGGCGTTACAGGAGCAAAGACTGTATTTGACATTGCACCTGCTTACCTTTCACCAATTGCACCAGAAGAACTTCGTGCACATTATTTATAAGATGAGTTTTACGACGGTATTTGGTTTGTTGGCAGTACAATTTGCATGGTAAACAAACCATGGGAGGTAGAGAATTCCATAGAGCCATTGTATTTTTCACAAAGGTAGCGAATGCTCTTCATCCCAAAGCCGTGGTAGTTTTTATCTGATTTCGAAGAAGGAAGAATGGATTTACTTTGG
>JAILMB010000128.1 GCA_024692825.1 Lachnospiraceae bacterium
ATTTCTTATTTCCATAGTTGGACATCATATCATTTGTGGATTGGTGGAATGGTTTTACATAAGGATGGGACGTACGGATGAAGCAAGGGAAACTGTTCTGGAATTTCAAAAGAAAACAATTGCTACCATGATCATTGGATACCTGGGTTTAATAACTTTTGTGGTCACGCTTTTTGTTATGGTCATTTTAGGGAAAACAGATCTTCCAGGGTGGGCATGTGTGTTTAATACATTGCCTGTAATGCTGATACTGGTCTTTACTAAGCTTCCGGCAAAGGGTAATATCGCCGGAGCAATCATGTATTTGGGACTATACCTTTTACTGTGATGTTTATAAATATATTATGGAGACAGATGATTATTATACAGGAGATAAGGCAAAGCCGAAGGGCGTATTGTTTTTCTATTTAAATATAATCTTTTGAAATAAGCAAGTTTGAATTTGTAAGGGAAAACAATATGAATCACGTTGGAACTATACAATTGGAAACAGACAGGTTGTTATTAAGGCGTTTCACCTTAGATGATGCTGAATCAGTATTTTATAATTGGGCTTCGGATGATGAGGTTACTAAGTATCTGACATGGCCGACACATAAAAGCATAGATGTATCTCGTGGATATATAGATTATTGTGTGAAAGGATATACTGATTTATCTTTTTATCAATGGGGCATCGAATTAAAGGTTACACAGAAATTAATCGGCAATATCTCAGTTGTGAAAGTTATAGATGAGATTGATAGCTTGGAGCTTGGATGGGTAATAGGAAGAAAATATTGGGGAAATGGGTATACCGCAGAAGTGGCTCTGAAAATTATAGAATTTCTTTTTGATCAGGTTGGAGCAAACTGCGTATGTGCAGGGCATGATGTAAATAACCCTAATTCTGGTCGTGTTATGCAGAAAGCAGGTATGAAATTTGAAGGAATACTCCGACAAAGCGGACGAAATAACCAAGGAATCGTAGATATGGCTCATTATTCAATAATAAAAGCAGAACGCTAAATTCAAGTTTATCGAGGTGTTAATGATTGTGATGAAGACAAGGGAACAGGTATTAGAATTTGGATTATCATTTCCGGATACATATCAGGATGCTCCTTTTCATGATGATAATTGGCAATTGGTGCGATATAAGTGGAATAAGAAAGCCTTTTTATGGACTTACGAGCGGGATGGCTACCTGAATTTGAATGTGAAGGTGGAGCCTGAAAAGGCATTTTTTGGCGAGATATTTATGCATCGGTTGTGCCCGGATATCATCAGAACAAGGAACATTGGAATACGATTATTTTAGATGGTAGTATTCCGGATAATGATGTGAAAACAATGATTGCAGAAAGCTATGATCCGATTTCTGACAGCCCAAGTAAGCGGATATATGAAGCGGTAAAACGTATTCCAAAGGGGTGTGTTGCAACCTATGCTCAGGTGGCAGAGGCAGCAGGTGACCGAAAGATGGCGTTTTGGTAGTAGATGGCAAGGTGGATTTGAAGAAATATCAGTGGTAGATAAGGCAAGTGCAAATGATAGAGTTTTAGGAGGAACAAATGAAAACATTAGTAGTTTATTATTCATTGGAAGGTAACACCGAGTATGTTGCAAATAGAATAAAAGAGAAGATTGGAGCCGATGTACTTAGGTTAGTTCCCAAAAAGGATTACCCCAAGAAGGGCTTTGGTAAGTTTTTTTGGGGTGGTGGAAGTTCGGTTACAGAAGAATCTCGGGAATTGGAACCATATGATGTTTGTTTAGATGAGTATGAAAGAGTTATTCTTGGTTTTCCGGTATGGGCGGCGAGAATTACACCACCACTTAGAACATTTATTGAGGAACACAAGAGTAAATTAATAGAAAAGAATCTAGTTGCTTATGCGTGTCAGAGCGGTAATGGTGCTGAAAAAGCTTTTGCAAAGTTGGCTGAGGGTATCGGTGTAGATGGATTTGAGAAAACGGCTGTGTTTTTAGATCCGAAATCAAAACATACAGAAGAAAAAGATAATCAGATAGAAGCATTTTGTGAAATGTTAAAGTAAGAGTTTAATAAGAAATGTATGAGATTATGAAGACGGCTTTTTTTGAAAAAGAAAGTACCTGGATAATGCACAGGGATAAATAAATTCAAATTTTGAGAAAAAATGGTGACAAATATGCTTGGGTTATATAGATTTGTGCAGTGGACGTGGGGACTACCGCAGACTTTAGTTGGTTCAGTTTATTATTTGTTGAATATAAAACAACCACATTATGAATATCATGGATCAAAGGTAACGATTTGGAAGAGTAAATCAAGTCTATCTCTTGGAATGTTTACTTTTATTTCAGATGATCCATTTTGTTATTATGAATCATATCAAAGGGAATATTCTGAAACAGAGTTTTCAAAAATGTTACTTGTTCATGAGTATGGTCATACAATACAATCGTTGATTTTTGGACCATTGTATTTGCTACTGGTTGGAGTCCCATCAATTCTGTGGAGTTTTTTACCTGTCTTTGTTAGAAAGAGAGAACGGGAAAGATTATCGTATTTTTCAGTTTATCCGGAACGATGGGCAAATAAGTTAGGAGAAAAGGTGACAGGAGATTTATCGATTGGCGAACCTATTTGATAAATCTGGATTTGTCGGGATGAGCGAATATCCCTTTATCTTTGATTTTAATGTACCAAGACACAAATTAGGTTTGTAGAGGAAAAATATTATGGAACACAAAGGAACAAAGAAGATTGAAACCGAACGATTAATTCTTCGGCAGTTTACCAAAGAAGACGCAGAAGTTATGTTTAAAAACTGGGAGAGCGATTCCAAAGTTACTGAGTTTTTACGCTGGCCAACAGCTACAGATGTTAGTGAGACAGAACAGGTTCTTGATGAATGGGTCCGAGGATATGAAAATCCCGATTTTTATCAGTGGGCAATCGTTTTAAAAGAGGTTGGAGAGCCTATTGGTTCTATCAGTGTTGTAGATAAAAATGAAAATCT
>JAILMB010000214.1 GCA_024692825.1 Lachnospiraceae bacterium
TGTTCTTTGCATAACATACGAAAAGGCAGGTCCGTGACACCTGCCATTGGAGCGAGTATTAAATTATTTTCTAAGGTAACATTCCCAATCTGCAAGGGTCTGATACTTTGTTCCATTATTTGTCTCCCTGCTTTTCAAAAATAAGGCGCATACCCTTTAAGGTAAGTTCAGGATCGTAAATATCAATACAACTTGTCTCTCTGGCAATCATGCCACCAAGTCCACCAGTTGCCACAACCTTTACGTTCTCGTAACCGCTTTCTTCTATCATATTCTTTACAATGTATTCTGTTTGACCGATTTGTCCATATACAAGTCCTGCCTGCATAGAAGAAATAGTTTCTTTTGCTAAAATACTCTTTGGTTTTTTGATTTCAATTTCAGGAAGCTTTGCCGCATCCTGCCAAAGAGCCTTTGCTGAAATACGGATACCGGGAGCAGTTACACCTGCTACAAATGCACCACTTTCATCGACCATATCGTAGGTAGTAGCTGTTCCAAAATCTAACACTAACACAGGGCCACCATATAAATGGTAGGCTGCTGCAGCATCTACAATTCGATCTGCGCCGATTTGCTTTGGATTTTCTGTAACTACACGAATACCGGTTTTAATTCCTGCCTCTACAATAACCGGCTTTACATTGAAGTATTTAATAATGGCACTTGTCAAAGAATGCATCAATGCCGGTACTACACTAGCGATAATTACATCCTTGATGCCATCTCGTTCAATGTGGTTTAACTCCATTAATTCTCCAATTACGACTCCGTACTCATCTGATGTACGGGAGATCTTTGTATTAATTCGGAAGGTTCCAACGATTTTTTCACCTTCAAATACACCTAAGGTAATGTTTGTATTTCCTACATCGATTGTCAGTAACATTATGCGTCCTCCCCAAGGAAAAAGATTTTATAATAGTTTTCCAATTGCTCAAATAACTCTGCTTTTTCTTTTTGTAACTGCTTAATTTTTAATACAGAACCAATCTCATCGTATAAAAGATCGCCTTCTTCCGCATTTGTAACCAAAGAAAGACTTCCATCATCATCAAACTGTAGCTCTAAGGTACCACCAATTTCTTCCGTATAAAGGACACACATGATTTTCAGTTCATCCTTTACCTGCTTTGGCAATCCATTAAAATCTTCATTTAAATAAAATTTCTTTGTATATTTACTTGAGCCACAAAGGACTATATTTTCCTGATACAACTTTTTTCTCCTTTACACATATCCGTAGATTCCCCGAACGGAAACCTCTCCGGAATCTATTTTTTTCTTCTCACCACATTTATCAACTAGGAGTTCTCCTGTGGAAAGCATCTCAATTGCAATTGCTTCATAGGCTCCCAAAGGATCTAGCACTCGAACTTCTTTGTTTTTATTTACAAGTCGCTCATTGTAAAACGATAGAATTTCTGTTAAATCTTCAGTCTGTAAGAAAGACTCATACACTTTCGCAAATTCATCCCAGATTTCTTTTGTTACATCCTTACAATGGGTATAACTACTTCGGCCCTCTTCTTCAATGGCTAAATCCAAGGAAGTTGCCTTATCAGAAAGCTCTTTTTCGAACTCTCTATTGTGAACATTTACACCTATTCCTACAACGACGTACTTTACTGCACCTTTTTCTGCTTCCATTTCCGTGAGAATTCCACAGATTTTTTTCTTATGTACCAAAATATCATTTGGCCACTTAATCTCAGTTTTCAAATCATACAGGCTTTCGATGGCTTTTGCAACTGCAACGGCTGCTAAAAGTGTCAGACGGGGAACGTGTTCCATCTTTACACTGTTAGGATATAACACCATACTCGTGGCCACTGAAACACCTTTCGGAGAAACCCAATCGTGACCACTTCGGCCGCGTCCCGCTGTTTGACATCCAGCTGATATAACAGTGCCTTCCGCTATATTATTTTTGATTTGTCGTTTGATTTCATTGTTGGTGGAATCAATTTCATCATAATAAATATGTGTAATGTTCATTATTTTAAGGTTGCGTACATAATGGCCTTAATGGAATGCATACGATTCTCTGCTTCATCAAAGACAATGGAATGTTCTCCCTCGAACACCTCGTCTGTCACTTCCATTTCTTTCAAGCCAAACTTTTCGTAAATTTCCTTTCCAATTTTTGTTTCCAAATCATGGAATGCTGGAAGACAATGCATAAATTTAACATTCTCTTTTGCAAAAGACAACGCCTTTGCATTTACCTGATAAGGAAGTAAATCTTCAATTCGCTCTTTCCAAACCTCATCCGGTTCTCCCATGGATACCCATACATCTGTGTAAATCACATCTGCGTCTTTACAAGCCTCTTCCACAGAATCGGTTAAAGTAATGGTAGCGCCGGTTTCCTTTGCAACTTCTTTTGCCTTATTTACCAGTTCTTCCTCTGGATAATATTTAGGATTTGTACATGCTACAAAATGAAGACCTAGCTTTGCGCAAGTCACCATTAGAGAATTTCCCATATTATAACGGGCATCTCCCATGTATACAAATTTAAGACCTTCTAATTTTCCAAAGTGTTCACGTATAGTGAGCATATCTGCAATCATCTGCGTTGGATGGAATTCATTGGTAAGTCCATTCCATACAGGAACTTTTGCATATTTTGCCAACTCTTCTACGATTTCCTGACCAAATCCACGGTATTCAATACCATCGTACATTCTTCCAAGAACACGAGCCGTATCTGCAATACTTTCCTTCTTTCCAATTTGTGAACCACTTGGATCTAAGTAAGTAGAGCCCATACCAAGATCCGATGCCGCTACTTCAAAGGAACAACGGGTACGAGTGGATGTCTTTTCAAAGATAAGAGCAATATTTTTGCCTCTTAATTCATCGTGTAAAATCCCCTTCTTTTTCTTGTCCTTTAATTCAGCTGCCAAATCAATTAAATACGTAATTTCTTCTGGAGTATAATCCAAAAGTTTTAAAAAATTTCTTCCTTTTAAGTCCATGTTTTTCACTTCTTTCTCTTGTAATCTTTTCCCTTAAGTCTATACAAAAAGAAACCGCTTGTCAAAAGCGGTTTCTTCGAGTTTGCATCAAATTATTTCTCTTTAATCACTTCTGAAATGGAAGTAGCAAGACCTGCTAAACCTGCAATGTCAGAAGGGACAATAATCTTTGTTGCCTGTCCATCAGCAGCCTTTGAAAATGCTTCTAATGATTTGAGCTGCATAACCTTTTCATCAGCACCTGCTTCTTTTAACATCTTAAGACCATTAGCATTTGCCTGCTGTACCTTAAGAATTGCTTCTGCCTGACCTTCAGCCTCACGAACGGTAGCTTCCTTCTTTGCCTCAGCTCTAAGAATCGCTGCCTGCTTTTCAGCTTCTGCATCTAAGATAGCAGATTCCTTTTTACCTTCGGCAATCAAAATCGTAGATTTCTTTTCACCTTCTGCAATCAGGATTGCTTCTCTTCGCTCACGCTCTGCCTTCATCTGTTTCTCCATGGCATCTTTGATTGCTGCCGGAGGAATGATGTTCTTTAATTCTACACGGTTGATTTTAATACCCCATGGGTCAGTTGCCACATCCAAAGATGCACGCATCTTGGTATTAATGGTTTCACGAGAAGTTAAAGTCTCATCCAACTCTAAATCACCAATTACATTACGAAGTGTAGTAGCTGTTAAATTTTCAATTGCCATAATTGGATTTTCAACACCATAGCAGTAAAGTCTTGGATCTGTAATCTGGAAATATACGACAGTATCAATCTGCATCGTAACATTATCCTTTGTGATAACAGGCTGTGGTGGGAAATCAATTACTTGCTCTTTTAAATTTACATTTTTTGCAACTCTATCAATGAGTGGTGCTTTCAAATGGAGTCCAACTGACCAAGTCTCCTTATACGCTCCTAATCTTTCAACTACGTATGCATGTGCCTGAGGTACAATGCGAATACAAGAGATGAGAATGATTAAAAGCACAATGATTAATAGTATAAAAGGTCCCATATTTATACCCTCCTTAAAAAATCTTACCCTCATTGTACCTCATTTGTATTTTATACGCAAGAAAGGTCACAGTGTGAAAAAAGCCCTTAGAGTTTCCACTCTAAGGGCCATTTTGTTTTGCAAAAAATCATTTGTAATCTGTTTAGTTTTCTTAGTAGAATACATGGTTTCCGATTACAATACCGGCACGGCCATCATTTCTATGGAAGCAGGTACATCCGCCAATATTTGACACTCCGTTTAAGGCTTCCTGAGCAGCTTGTCTGCATGAGGCACTTGGACCAGATGCTGCTACGGATGCAACTGCACCTGTACGAGCTGGACCAAACTGGTATGGAGCATAAATTACAGAATAAATAGAATTTCCATAAGCTCCACTGTGTAAACGGTTTACAACAACTGCGCCTACTGCTAACTGTCCTTCATAACATTCATTACCTGCTTCACACTGAATCAATGCAGCAAGTAAAGTTACATCATCATAACTTGCAGCAACTGCGGCATTTTGTGTTGTAGTTGTGCTTGTTGTTTGAGAAGCATGAGCCTTTTCTTCTTCCGCCTTTTGTGCTGCAAGAATCTCCTGCTCTTCTTCAATAGAAATTGCCTCTCCATATTCAACTGCTACTTCTGCGTACTCTGCCTTTACATAGCCTTCATTACCACTATAGGAAACGGCAACCCAACCATCTACAACGTCAGCGTCTAAGTTCACCTTTGCGGTGTCGCCTTCTGCCATAACGGTAAGTACTGCGCCATCTTCAGATGCAGTTTCACGAACGCGAAGTCCGCCTGTTAAGGATTTTGCCTTTGTATCACAAACTTTTGCAGCTAATTCTTTTGCATCGTTTGCCAAGACACAGTATTCATTAGAAACATAACCTGTTACATTACCGGAAGTGATTTCAGTCCACTCTTCTCCAGCATTTAATACTTCGGCTACATCCCCTTTATATAATTTACCAACTACTTCTGCTTCTGCAGAAGCGTCGGAACGAATTGACAAATAATCATCTACATTTGCCATTAATCGATTTGACCACTCATCATCTACTACAGTATCGC
>JAILMB010000225.1 GCA_024692825.1 Lachnospiraceae bacterium
TGGCCTGATAGTAAATAAGAAAGAAGACAAAAATCACATAAAGGATGGAATTTGAAATCTTGCTTTTTTTGGTATCTTCCTGAAGAGGAGGATCGCTTTCTTTTAAAATAGGTGTAAACAGGCGGTAGGCCAAATAGAATAGCCCACTACAGACTATAACTGTTGCAGGAATATAAATGTAGAGATGCTCTCGAATATAAGGAAAAACCAACTGGCAAATCCATACATGGAAAAAGCAATAAACGATATTTTGCAAAGGAAATGCCAGGGTCCCAATAATAAGAGCGTCTGATATAGTCAGTTCAAAACATATTGAGGCAAAGAGAGGAGCAAATAAGAATATGAGTAAGTACCAAAATAGAATCAAAAGTCGATAACGAGGATGTCCTTTGTCTGTTCCAAAAATTACAAAATAAATCAATGAAAAAAGAGTCATTCCGACGAAACAGGAAATGACACGGGGAAGAAAATGGGGCTTTCTCGGTGCATATGGAAGTAAAAGAATTAAAGTGGCAGAAAGCAGTTCTAATGGAAGGCGCATTTCTTCATATACTAAAACTGAAAAACTCATTAGTTATCCATACCTCCTATATATTTTGTGAATGCAGACATTAAAGATGACTTCATGCTACGGCTTAAGGGAAGGGCTTCTCCATAGACGATGATTTCGTTGCCTTCTATTTTTTCTAAGTAGGCCAGGTTTATTAAAAAACTGCCGCCACTTCTTGAAAAATGGAAAGGAGAAAGAATCGCTTCTACATCAGATAGTTTGGCTCTCATCTTATAGATGTTATTTTTTGTATGGTAATAAATATAGTGAAGCTTTGACTCCACATATAAAATATCGTTGGTACTTACAATGTGAACTCCAGTAGGAGTTTTAATGGTGATTTTTCGATTGGAATTTCTTATTACATAGCGAATGGCTTTTTTGATTTTTAATCGAAAATCAGGATAGGACAGTGGCTTTAAAATATAGTCCACAGCGTCTACTGCATAGCCTTCAAGGGCGTATTGCGGCATGTTGGTCACAAACATAATGGTGACGTTTGGATCCTTTTGACGTAGATTTTTGGCCACATCGATTCCTGACATTTCTGGCATATCAATATCAAAAATAATGCAGTCAAAGGAAAAGGTATACTCCTCTAAAAAATCAACGCCGTTTTCATATATTTGATAGGTGAAATCATCACCGGTTTCTTCAAAGTATTTGGATAGATTTTCAATAATCATATCCTGGTCTAGTTTACTGTCGTCTACGATAGCGAATCTCATAAATAATCCCCCTTTTGGCTATAGATTATATCAAAGGAAATGAAAAAACAATACAACATCTGCCAACTAAAAAGCTATATCTGCCAAAGGGCTTTTTCTTCGAAAAAAAGTTGGTAGTATGAAGTCACAAGAGTTGATATGAGGAAAAATTTTATTGGAGGATTGTATGACTAAGGAAGAAAAACGTAAAGAAAAATTGCGAGTGTACGAAGGTAAGATTATTAAGCGTCCAAGTAAGGTTGCATTTGTCTTAATGACAGCTCTTATGGTGGTCTGCATTGTATTTAACTTTGTAGTATTTCAGCTAAAACCTTATTTTAGTGTGGTGGACAACGCAGTATTTGCAAAAGCTCCTACAGGAGAAACAGTAGAGGCGGCAGAAGAAGAGGCAAAGGCCATTACGCTTCAGGAAGCGGAAGAGGGAATTGTGTTATTGGAAAATAAAAATAATACCCTTCCTTTGGCAGGAGAAACAAAATTAAATGTCTTTGGTAGAGGTGGATATTATTCAACCTTTGGTGGAACCGGATCTGGAGCAGGTGGAACAAATTACACCAATCTATATGATGGATTAAAAGAATCTGGATTTGAATTAAATGAAGATTTGATAGCCTTCTATGAAGAGAATGCCAAAGAATCAGAAGATATGGGAATCGTTGGAACAGACTTTGGTCTGTATGAAAATGATCCTGAAGAGTTAAGTGAAGTACTTCCTTCTGCAAAGGAGTATTCTGATGTGGCAGTATATGTAATTTCCCGTATTGGTGGAGAAGGAGATGACCTGCCAAAGGATATGAGTGATTACTACGGCGGAGAAAGTGGAAAGCATTATCTGGAATTAAATTCTGCAGAAGAAGGAACCGTTTCTTTGTTAGAGGAAAACTTTGGTACAGTAATCGTAGTGATTAATTCTACCAATGCTTTGGAACTTGGGTTCTTAGAAGATGAAGAAATAGATGCAGCCCTTTGGTGTGGATGCTTTGGTTCTGTTGGAACGGTTGGACTTGGAAATGTGTTAAATGGTACTGCAAATCCATCTGGAAAGACAGCGGATACCTTTGCCTATGAAATGGAATCAAATCCTACTTTTTATAGCCATGGGGATTATGACTATAGCAATGCGACCTATGTAAATACAGCAGGCGCTGCAGGAAGTGGAGATGCCAGTTCCGGTGAAGATAATTACCACTTTGTAAATTATATTGAAGGAATTTACGTTGGATATCGTTATTATGAAACGGCAGCAGCAGATGGATTTATCGATTTTGATAAAACCGTGCAGTATCCATTTGGCTATGGCTTAAGCTACAGCAGCTTTGAAAAAACACTGGATGGTGTGAGCTTTGATGGAACGACGGTAACGGCTAAGGTGACTGTTACAAATACGGGAGCAGTTGCTGGAAAAGATGTAGTTGAACTATATTACAAAGCACCTTATACGAAGGGTGGAATTGAAAAGAGTGAGGTGGTACTTGGAGCCTTTGATAAGACAGAGATATTAGAGCCAGGTCAGGCTGAGACAGTTACCTTACAAATAAAAGCAGAAGATATGGCTTCCTATGATTATACACAAGTGAAGGCAAAAGGCGGCGCTTATGTATTAGAAGCAGGAGATTATGAAATCCGTTTGCAGGAAAATTCTCATGATGTAATTGCATCTGAAGTGATCTCAGTGGATTTGGATCGCATCTACAATGATGAAAATGATGGTGCAAGAAACAGTGATGGAATTGCAGCAGTCAATCATTTTGATGATGTTTCAAATGGCGCAGGTCTAACTTATGTTTCAAGAAATGACTGGGAAGGCACATTCCCAAAGGAAGCTTTTCCTGCTTCTATTGAAGCATCAGATGAGTTAATTGCACAGCTTCAGGACAACTCAGTAGAGTTAGAAGGAATCGGGGAAGCAAAATGGAGTACAACAGATAACGGACTTAAAATTTCTGATATGACAGGTCTTGATTATGACGATGAAAAATGGGAACAGCTGTTAGATGAAATTTCATTAGATGAAATGAAGGTTTTGATTTCCACTGGTGGATGGCAGACAGCAGCAGTAGAAAGTATTGGAAAAGCTACTTATCTTGAAGTAGATGGACCAAATGGAATTAACAACCTTATGGCAAATATGCTTTCTGGTATTAAAGGAAACATGTATACAAACCAGGCAATGCTTGCTTCTACCTGGAATGGAGATTTGGCTTACGAAAAAGGTTTGGTGTACGGAAATGAAGCAAAGGCTTATGGAGTAGCTGGAATCTATGGTCCTGCCGTAAATATTCATAGAAGTCCTTTCTCAGGAAGAAACTATGAGTATTATTCAGAAGATGGATTTTTATCAGGCTATATGGCCGGAAAAGAAATGGTGGGTATCAAGGAAACAGGAACCTATACCTATTTAAAACACTACGCTGTAAATGATCAGGAAAGCCATCGTGCAGACGGAGGACTTTTGACCTGGGTAAATGAGCAGGCAATGCGAGAGATTTACTTAAAGGGATTTGAGGTTGCGATAAAGCTTGGCGGAGCAACTGGTATTATGTCTTCCTATAATAGACTTGGCGCAACTCCAACAGCTGAAAGTTATGAGTTATTAACTACCGTTCTTCGTGATGAATGGGGATATAAGGGAGTGGTTATTACGGACTGTGTAATGGCGACTACCACAGAAGATATTCATAAAGCTACTTTGGCAGGAAATGATTTGCAATTGAACTTTGGAATCTTGGTTGGATTGTCAGATGAATTTACAAGTTCTATCACAGGACAACAGGCAATGCGTCAGGCTACAAAGAATATTTTATATACTGTAGCAAATTCTGATGCACCTACACTTTATACTGCAAAGATGACTACAGTGGAAAAACTGTTGATTGTACTTGGACTTATTTTTGCCGCATTATTTATCACCTATTATGTACGCAGATA
>JAILMB010000231.1 GCA_024692825.1 Lachnospiraceae bacterium
GAGAAATATAGTGAAGACAATAAAAAATGAAGCCGTGAAGATGTTCATGGCATTAATGTTTACATTACTTCCGTTGTATTACACGGACAATTATTATTACATACTTGATGATAAAAACATCATATTTGAAATTTTTTCGAAAATTATAATCACAGTGATTGGCTCACTTTTGGTTATACACTTAATTTGGGACATTTATAAGAAAAAATTAGGCACTGATATAAAAGCAGAAGTATCAAAAACAAACGCTTTGGATATCACTATGATACTTTTCTTGGTTGCCACCATCTTTTCTTTAATACATACAAATAATTTCGAGACCTCATTTGATGGAAGTGCAGCGTGGTTAGTCGGTGGATATGCGCTTATTATAGGCGTGGTCTTGTATTTTATTATTTCCAGATTCTTTTCTGGAAAGGCAGATGTATGGGCTTACTTATTACTAGGAAGTCTAGCCGTAATAGTAATCGGTATTTTGGATCGATTCGGGAATGACTTTTTAGTAATGCATGATGAAATCCCATACTCTTGGAATATCTTTATTTCAACCATTGGAAATGTGAATTTCTGGGCAGCATTTTTATCCATGATAATTCCGTTTTTCATGTTGGTTCCGATTTTCCTAAAAAGTAGAGGCTATAGAGTACTTGTATATCTATTTTTAGGAGTGTCCTATTTTAGTTTGTTTATAGTTCTTACAAACACAAGCTATATCGGAATTGGAACAGCTCTACTATTTATCGTTTGGTATTCCCTAAAGGATATGAAACGATTAAAGAATCTTGCATTTGAAGGAATTGTATTTTCTTTTGTTGGAGCAATAGCAGAATATCTTTGGAAGAATCCAAACACCTTTGCAAGACCTATGGATGTAGATACGATTTCTTATGTGCTTTTAAATTATCGGTTATATTTTCTACCAGGAATCCTAGGAGTTGCGGTTATATTCTTTTTGTTAGTTGAAGATCGTCTTAGTGAAGAAAAACGAACCAGAGTAAAACACTTTGTGGAAAATGTCCTTTCAAAGATTTGGATTGGCTTTATTTGTGCAGGCGTAGGTGGAGTAGTCGTTTACGTCGCATCGAATTACAGCTTAGAACTATTTAATTATCGAGGATCTATTTGGTACTTCTCATTCCATGGATTCATGGATGGAAGTGCAGGAGATAAGCTTATTGGTGTGGGACCGGGGCTATTAGATAGTGTGACAAGACCTCAGATTGAAAACGCCAGCTTCTTTGTGGAATGGGACTATCTGTATAATACAGCCCACAATGATGTGCTGGAATATCTCGTTACTATGGGAATCGTGGGAGCAGTTCTAAAAGTGGTAATGTATATCGTTCCGTTTGTAATGTTTGCAAAGAGAAAAAACAATGAAGCACAAAAGGCAGCAGTGTTAGCAGCACTTGTTGGTTATATGGGTCAGGGAATGATAACAGGTCCTTATTTGTTTGTGTATGTTTTCTATATCATTTTCTTGGGTGCATTTAGCGCCTACGACAGAATGGAGCAGATCTCATGAGCAGGATAGAAGAAATTAAACAGTACTTTTTTGTACTCTGGGAACTGACCAAACGAGAACTGAAACGAAAGTATGCGAGAAGTTTTTTTGGAATACTGTGGAGTAGTATTTATCCATTGTTTCGAATGATATTGGTTGTGCTATTATTTTCTACTATTTTTGATAAGGGAATCGATCGATACCCGGCATACTACTTCGTTGGATTTTTAATGTATGAGTTCTTTTCGACAGCGACGCAGACCTCACTTACAACACTCAAGGATAATCGGGATCTTTTGATTAAGTCCAAACTGCCCAGAGAACTGTTGGTTTTATCCCGTGTTTTGATAGCTTTTGTTAATTTTTTGTTGGGATGTTTGCCTTTTGCACTGGTGTTGGTGTGGTATGAGGCAGAGTTTAGTGCGTATTATGCATACGTCCCCATTATTTTACTTTTGTTTTTGTTGTTTACCACCGGAGTTTCTTACATGCTATCCATTTGGTATGTGTTCCGCCGGGATGCAAAAAATTTCTGGTCGAACTTTGTGATGATTATGCGCTTTTTTATCGCCTTGTTTTATCATATCAGCTGGGTATCTGATGGAGTACAGTGGTTTATCCGACATAATCCAATTTACGGATTTATTTATGCGTGCAGAAACTATTTAGTTTATGGAAATTCCGTAAGCAGTTTTTATTGGATGACCATTGGTGTCTGGACAGCAATCGTTTTTCTTATGGGATTCTTGGTATTCCGCAAATATGAGAACGACGTGGTGGTACGGTTATAGAAACCAGCTTTTAGTAAGGAGCTTTTATGAACACATTTATTCAAAATATCAAACAGAATATGTTTGCAATTCACCAGCTCACAGAACGAGACAAGCGACGTGAAAACTCGGCTACCTTTTTAGGTGAACTGTGGGAGATACTGAATCCGCTGATTTTGACGGTGGTGATGTTTTTAGTATTTGGAAATATGCTTTGGACAGAGGCAAGTGATGATTATCCCATTTTTATTTTGACAGGAACAACTTTGTTTAGTTACTTTACTCAAGGGACATCGGCTTGTTTGGTATCTCTAGTCGGGAATAAAAATTTATTAATTAAATCCAAACTTCGCAGAAATATTTATGTTACACAAAAAATTGCTTTGGTATTTCGTAATTTTTTGTTATCTCTTTTTGTTTACGCTTTTTTACTAGCGTGGAATCATCATACACCGAATATAAGTTGGGTGTTGGTAATCGTAGATATTACTTTTTTTTCTGCCATGATAATAGGAATAGGAAAGATTTTAGCAGTAGCAAATGTGTTTTTTGCAGACACCACGTATTTTTACCGAATTTTTACTGTTTTTTTGCTTTATGGATCAGCATTATTTTTTGATGCAAGTCGCTATCCTGCTATTATAAAAGACATAATTATGATTAATCCGGTATACGATGCAATATATATAGCAAGAGAATTGATTTTGCATAATCAGATAGTGCCGACTATTTATTGGTGTATGTTATTTTTTTATGCTATTGTTTTATATTTTGTTGGTGCTCTTATTTTTAATAAATATAGTGACGATGTAGTGGCAAATTTGTAAATGTTATAAGTTCTTTAGGATTATTTAAGAGGAAATATTGGAGGTAGATGATGAAAAAACAAGGACTAGTTAGTATTATTGTGCCAGTTTATAAAGTAAATCAATCGTTGGTTACTAAATGCATAAATAGTATTTTGGAGCAATCCTACCGTGATGTTGAAATCATTATGGTAGATGATGGAAATGATGATGCGTATGCAATGTTTTTGAACACTTTTTCTGATTTGGATAAGAGGATAAAAATTGTTACTCATAAAAATAATCAGGGGTTATTTCAATCTCGAATAACGGGTGTTAATTCTTCGAATGGAAAATATATAGCTTTTGTAGATGCAGATGATTATATCGGAATTGATTGGATACGATTATTGGTAAAAAAAGCTGAGGAAACAAAGGCAGATATTGTCATGGGACGTACAGTTATAGAAGACGAGAATCATAGTAAATATGTATTTAACAGCAATTATTCTATTTGTTCGCAACATGAAAAAGAAGGAAAAGAAATTTTTGAGTATTTGATTAAAGATTGCGGTTTGGATTTTTCCATTCATACTGTTTGGAATAAATTATATACACGAACGTTATGGAATATTTCGATGCATGATTTGAAGCGGGTAAAAAAACATTTAATAATGACAGAGGATATTTTATTTTCAAGTATTTTGTTTTATTATGCTCAGAAAATGACTTTTTCAAATCATGATGGTTATTTTTACTATAGAAATGACAACTCATCTACTGTAGGAAAAATGGATTTAAAAAAATGCGAAAAGAACATAGAGGATTTAGAATGTGTTTTTTCCACTTTAAAAGCTTTTATGTGTGATAATGATTTATTATCAAAGTATGAAGAATATTACAATGAGTGGAAAAAAAGATATTTTCGTTGGTGGTCCTATACTATAAGCGAGGTGAGTAATTCATTAGATGAAAAACAGGCAGAAGAATTAGTTGATAAATTTTTTCACGCGTTTGATGAAAAAGAGTTGGTATATGCGAGTGAAGAAGACGGATATTTTTCGCAAAAGAGAACACCATGGAATGATTCACTAGAAATTATAAAAAAGAAAATATGTGA
Organism: Lachnospiraceae bacterium; assembly: GCA_024692825.1. Taxonomy (GTDB): domain Bacteria; phylum Bacillota; class Clostridia; order Lachnospirales; family Lachnospiraceae; genus JAILEN01. Next base: position 4,180 of record JAILMB010000231.1, read on the forward strand.
TTCAGAGATTAAAGCAGTTTCTTTTGATTTGTTTGATACTTTGATTGTGCGTCCGGTATTGAATCCTGAGGACGTATATCATTTTGTTGTAAATGAAGTGAACACGGGAAGTTATAGCGAGAAGGTTATAATAAAATACAGAAATTTAGCGGAAGAATATGCAAGAAGAAGTATTAAGAATATAAATATCAACTATGAGGATGTTACATTAACAGAAATATATGACATTATGCATAGTCGATACGGTATACCAAAAGATATTTGCTCAAATTTAAAAGCAAAAGAGGAAGCTATAGAATTAGAGTTTGCAATGAAACGAAATATTGGAGCTGAATTATATTCCTTGGCTCTAGAAATAGGGAAGAAAGTATTTATTACATCCGATATGTATTTGGAAAAGGATGTTATTGGTCAAATTTTAGAAAAGAATGGCTATATACACCATAATGATACTATTTTGTCTTCTGAAACACGTCTGTTAAAAGCATCTGGAAAAAGTTATTCATTGCTTGTAGAAAAAGCGAATTGTTTAAATAAGCAGGTGTTACATATTGGCGACAACTGGAATGCTGACGTAATGGTGCCTAGAGAAAAAGGTATACAAACATTTTTTATGCCAAAAACAAAAGATATTTTGTTGAATTATCTTGGAGATAAGTATACGGGAAATGCGTTTGGGGATGCATTGGAAAATGCAGTTTCAATTATTGATAAATCTAAGTATTTTGAGAATTTTGCTGTTCGTTGTATTTGCGCTGTGGTTGCAAATGTAATGTTTGATAATCCTTTTGTCTCTTACAATGAGGAAAGTGATTATAATGGGGATCCATATCAATTAGGGGTGGTTGCATTGGGGCCTCATATGCTAGGAATATGTAAGTGGTTATTAGATCTTTCTGAAGAAAGAGGTGCTGAGCAAGTTCATTTTTCATCCAGAGATGGTTTTTATATCAAGCAAATTTATGATTATATTATAAATAAATATAATATCAAGCAAAAAACAAATTATTTGCATATTTCAAGAAAGGCATTTATCCCAATCGAAATAAAGGATATTCAAGATGTTCTTGGTATATATGGAAATTGTTCTATTTACGCAAATACGCCTAATAGCATTATTCAGCGATATCACAAAGTTTTACGACCCTTAGATTCTGAAATAAAGAAATATTATATAGAAAAGGGTTTTCAACTAGATGAAGGATTTCAGGATGAAGAACAGTTTATCTGTTTTTTGCATGAAATGTCTCAAAAACAGTTTTCTAAGAAAAAAGCGTCGTATGAGTATATGATTTGCAAAGATTATTTGAGATTGTCAGAGGTTAACGACAATGATATTATCTTTGATTTGGGATATAGCGGAAAACTTCATAAAGATATAGTAGAATGCACAGAGAAAAAAGTATTGGGCGCATATATCAGTACAGATGGATATGGTGCTTTGGAACGGATAGATGAAAATCAACTGATGATTATGTCGTATTATGATTTTGTACCAAGTATGCAGGGGATTGTAAATGAATATATATTCTCTGATCGTGCGCCATCATGCCTTGGGTATAAAAAAAATGATGGAGTAATATCAGTTGAATTCGAGGATAAAATGAAGGATTACATAGGAGACTATGTGATTAATGAAATAAATCGAGGAGCTTTTACCTTTGTAAAAACCTTTGTGGATATTTTTCAAAATCGTATGAATTACATTAAACTTTTACCGTTGGATGCGGGATTATTATATGAAAAGTTTTTAGTATCTCCAAAACCCTTTGATAAGGCTATTTTTGACTGCTGTTTAATAGAGGATGATTTTTATGGGGGAATACGTGAAAGAAGATTAACTGAGGTGTGGGATTGGCAGATTAGAGACAGGCGTTTGGAGAAAAAAGAGCAAATAGTATATGTTAATACTACATCTGAAGAGAAATCTGAAGAGAAATCTGAAAATGAAGTTGATATGGAATGGGAAGTATATAAAGCAAAAGTGATTCATAAAAGTTTATTTTCAAAGGCTTTATATTGGATGTGTGTAAATCGTGATTATTTCAAGATTCGAATAAAAGACTATTTAAATGTTAAAGAAAATAAATAGCAATTATTTATTAATTAAGGTGAACGTATGGATAAAATAATATTAAGAGAGACACAAAAAGATAGGAACAGAGTGATTTTTCACTATGAAGTGACGGAAGGATTGCAAAGATTTTTGCGAACAGAAAGAGAGTTTTTTGTTGAGTATGCTTTTTCAGTTATGCAAATACCAGATGCTATTCTAAATACAGTTTTTGTTTGTAATTTTTTACCACTTGTATGGGTTACAAATTCTGAAATAGTTGTTGGAGAATTGGATGCCGATTTTGTTGATAGCTTAGATATGATCAAAGAAGGCTATGAGTTCATGTATCAAAACCAAACGTTTGACGGAAAAATAACCTTGCAAAACAAGGTTAAAATTTCATATTTGCCCAGTAAAGAAAGTGACTCATTAGTGTTCTATTCCGGTGGTGTAGATGCAACATCAACACTTGTAAATACAATAAGTGAGCGACCAATGCTTTTTACAATTTGGGGAACCGATATTTACTTGCATGATGTTGAAGGATGGAATGTTGTTGAAAATCAGAATCGAAAAGCGGCTGTTGAATTTGACCTTCCATACACAGTTGCAAAAACATCGTTTAGAAGTGTGATGAATTATGATAATTTAAACACTGAATTTGCAAAACCTTTACATGAAAATTGGTGGCATGGGTTTCAACATGGAATTGCATTGTTGTCACACGCAGCGCCAATAGCATATTACTACAAGAAACATAGAATATATTTGGGTGCAACGGCATCAGCTAAAAGTAGTGAGGATTATACATGTGCTTCAACTCCCATTATTGATAATTACGTTCGCTTTGCGGGGGCGCATTGTTATCATGAAGGGTTTGAGAATACTCGAGATGATAAAATAGAAAATATTTGTAGATATAAACACAAAACAGGTAAAAATATACAGTTAAGAGTTTGCTGGGAAACACGTACAGGTTATAATTGCTGTCTATGCGAAAAGTGTGTTAGAACCATATTGGAAATTTTAGCTGCGGGTGCGAATCCTTGTGACTATGGTTTTGATGTTAATGAAGAAGTATATGAAAAAATTGTAGAAAAAATAGAAGCAAAAGAAATATCCATTCCAATTATTTTTTGGGGCGATTCCATTAATAAATTGTACTATAACAGAGAACTTCAAGAGAAAAATATATTGGTACGATATTTAGTAAGCAAATATGGTAATCGATTTAATGAGAATTATAGAAAAAAAGTAAATAAAGCGTTTGTTACATATCAGACAGAAAAAAGCATATCTGAGGTAAAATGTGAGGAAGCGATAGAAGCTAGACCTATTATATTTAGAAATGAAAAGGATCAAAGTACATTTGAAAGAAGTGTTCAGTCGTTGGGATTGAATACTGGTAATATGGTATTTTTAGAATCAATAAAGAAAAATTTAAATGCTATCGAAATTCCGTTTTCTGAATACAAAAATCACAGAGAAAAATACAAAAATAATCCTGTTGTAACAACTGATTTAATTTGGATTACAAAGGGTAGTAATTTTGATTATTTGTTAGAACAACTGAATGTGGTAGGTGACGCGCCTTTTGTTCCTTTAGGGGTTGGTATACAAGCTCCTTTTGAATCATCCAAAGATGTTAAACTCACTGATTCACAGATTCGAGTGCTAAAAACTATTTCTGAAAAGAATACTCTTGGAGTTCGTGGTGAATTTACGGCTGATGTATTAAATACATATGGGATTTATAATCAGGAAATCATCGGGTGTCCATCTTTATATTATTGGGCAAATCCAGAACATAAAATCGTTAAAACTGAAAGCAATTTAAAAAAAGTGCTTGTAAATTTCAGAACTTTTTATGGCACGTTGTCCGTGAAAGAAAAACATTTTTTAACTTACGCGGCTGATAGAAAATATTCTTTTGTTGAGCAGACTCTCCATCGACTAGAGCAAGAGCATTGCAAAGATGAAAGGTATTATGAATATGTTAATAGATGGATGCGTAGAAACATAAATATGTTTACAGAAATTGGACCGTGGATTGACTTTACAAAGGATTATGACTTTTCTATGGGGGGGAGATTCCATGGAAATATAGTCGCATTATGGAGTAGAGTTCCCGCATTGTTTGTATCGGTGGATTCAAGAACGGAAGAAATGTTGGATTATTTCAAGTTGCCGCGAATACAAATGATGGAATTTGATCGAGATAAAAGCATAGAGTATTACTTTGAAAAAGCGGATTATAGTAAATTTAATGCTGGGTATCATGAAAAATACAAAAAGTTTGAAGAATTTATTATGCGTAATGGTTTGCCTCAATGGGGAAGATAATGACAAAGTCACAACTGAAGTGATATTCGAAGTACAGACAGGAGTTAACATCACATGAAAATACTAGATTTATGGGGAATAGACATGTTTGTGCCGGAGGGAAAAGGTTGACGTTATAAACTAAAGAAAAAGCTGGCTTTGCTAAAATATTTTTCCACTGTCTGTTGTGGATGATATTATAAAAAGACTGGAAAAGTTTCATCTCGCGTATAATTTTTCTTCGGAAATTCAAGATATTCGCCTGCAATACAATTCCATAGGAAATCATGATGCGGCAGAAAATTTTAAAAATTGCCTGGATTGGTGTTGTCATACCGTTCGCGGAAATCTGATTGGAGGTTGCTATTATGCTGTAACCGGTGACATTTCAAATGAAATATTTGGAACGGATTTGCCGGTGGAAGAGTGCTGCTGGGATTATACTTTTGATGAATTTTCCGGAGCGGAGATTTTACAACGAATGAATGCTCCAACAAAACTATGTGCTTATTGCAATAGTTTTCCTTCGCCCATACAGCCCTGGCATCAGGTGGTTGGAACTCCAGAAGCCAAGGACTGGTTTTACAACGAATAAAATGCTAAGTGTTACTATGGTAGACTTAGAATAGACAAATTATAAAAATATATTAAATATGATTCACTGTTATATACATCAAATTCTTACCGTGCTATATTGGGGAAACAAGAGAAATCTGTCTATGGATTCCAGGCGTATCAGCCATTGTTCCCAGAGTTAGATTTGAATTTGATATGAGTTTATTAGTGATTTATTGGTTTTGATTTTTAGTTATTTTTAGTCCATTAGTTTTACTTGATATTTTACTAGATGGTTTTACGTATACTTCGTTCTGAACGAATGATTTTTACTTGATATTTTAGAATAGAAGTTCAGCTGATAATTTCTCTATCCATATTTCAGATTTCTCAAAAAGTATTGAGGAGGATGAAATATGGCACATGAATATGACAACGCATTTCGGACAATGGAAATGGACTGTCCAAAGTTACTGATTCCGGTAGTGAATGAAATCTTTCATACGGATTATTCTCTGGATGAAAAGGTTGTCGTTCTACCAAATGAGCAGATGATTACTACACCGGAAGACGAACAAATGATACGTATCACGGATTCGAATTTCATGATTATCGGTGAAGAAAAAGCCCGATTTCATATCGAGTGTGAATCGAATCCAAACACTGGTGAGCTGGCAATTCGATTTTTTCAGTATGACACACAGATTGCCCTGGATAATCGTAGATGGAAAAATGGAGTGCTTTATATTTCAATTCCGAAATCTGCTGTCTTGTATTTGCGACACAGGAAGTCGACCCCAGAGTCCATCAAGATGGTGATAGAGGATGGAGAACAAAAGATTTATCGAAGTATTCCAGTAATAAAAGTACAGACCTATTCCGTAAATGAAATTTTTGAAAAACGATTGTGGTTTTTCTTGCCCTTTCATATCTTTGTA
>JAILMB010000279.1 GCA_024692825.1 Lachnospiraceae bacterium
TTAGAAGCGCTCATTAACATATACATTCTTTCGTCTTACGGAGAAATTTTAGCGCATGATTTTTTCGTAACGAAATTGTGTTCCATATTTCCTCAAGATGAAAGGGAGCGGGCAGCCGCTCCTTTTCGATTTCTTTAAAAACATTTCCTGATATGATACAATCTATATAGTTTTGAAAGGGGATTACTATGGCCAAACTTAGAATTGTTGACGGATTTATGTTTCATAGTGAAGAGGAGTATCAATCAGCGTTAAAGGAGCAAAAAGCTGTTGTTTATTTAAGACAGCAAATGTCCGGAAAAAACGCTTCTGAAATCATGAAGATTTATCACCAGCTTTTAGAACAGAAGATGTTTCATACAGAGGTTGGGATTTCATTTTTACATGATGTATATGTATCTTTGCAACTTCAAAAATCCATTTCCACGGATCAGCTATCTCCCATAGATATTGAACGAAAAGTAATTGAAAATCCTGTGAAGGAAAAGGAAAAAAAGCCTTCTATCAAGCTTCTTCGACAGGTGAAGATTTTGCGAATTATGGTAATTGCACTTTTATTCGTAGTAGTAGGTATGTTTGCAATAACATTAACTAGTCAAAGCCCTACGATTTTGGATTATGAAACAAAGATTCAAAATAAATATGCTTCCTGGGAGGAACAATTGCGACAAAGAGAAGCAGATGTGGCAAAGAGGGAAGCTGCATTAATGGAGTAAATTTCACAGATTTTTAACAGGTGTGTGATACATTTTTTGATATAAGGAGGACACAGGTTTGGGTCAGATTAAAATATTAGTTGTAGATGACGAAGCGAGACTTCGTAAATTAGTAAAAGATTTTTTGGTTCGTGAAAATTATGAGGTAATAGAGGCACAGGATGGACAGGAAGCCTTAGATATGTTTATGGATCATCCGGATGTGGCTTTAATATTATTGGATGTGATGATGCCTAAATTAAATGGCTTTGAAGTATTAAAAACCATTCGGCAGACATCTGAAGTTCCAGTAATTATGTTGACGGCAAAAGGTGAAGAAGACGATGAACTTACAGGTTTCTCCCTGGGAGTGGATGAGTATATTTCAAAGCCGTTTTCACCAAAGGTATTGGTGGCAAGAGTAAATGCGGTTCTTCGTCGATCTGGAGAAACTGTTTCAAATGACAGTGTATTATCCGTAGGTGGAATTGAAATGTCCATTGATGCCCATGAAGTTGTTATTGATGGAAAGCGTCTTGATTTATCCGTAAAAGAATTTGAGTTATTAGAGTACTTTTTACGGAACAAAGGAATCGCCTTATCTCGAGAGAAAATCCTAAATAGTGTATGGGATTACGACTACTTTGGAGATGCCAGAACCATTGATACTCATGTTAAAAAATTACGTAGTAAAATGGGTGAAAAAGGTGATTATATAAAGACGATATGGGGAATGGGTTATAAATTTGAAGTGGAAGAATAAACCAAAAAATAAGAACATAAGAAACCAGTTATCTATATCCATCATTGTGGTGGTTACAGGTGCAGTCTTATTGATTTTTATCCTAAACAGTACCCTGCTCGGGTATATCTATATGTATTCAAAACAAAGAGCAATGGTCAATGCTTTTAATACTTTAAATGCAGCTTCTTCGGATGGTGTATTGTATACCGACGATTATTATTACACCTTTGAAGCCTTAACATCAAAAGAGGCACTTTCCACCATTGTAATCTCCGCTGATGGAACGGTATGTCTGGCCAGCCAAAACGACTACAATATGATAAAAAGCCAGATGTATATGATCTTGTTTGGAGATGGAGAGGATAATCCCTTTATTGACTATGATGGAGAGGATTATTCCATCAGTCGTTTGACCGATAATCGAAACGAACAGGAGTATATGATTCTATGGGGCACCTTAGATGATGGAAATTTGATTATGATGCGTACCACCATAGCCAGCATGACAGAATCAGCAAAGGTGACAAATCGTTTCCTTCTTTTTGTAGGAGCTTTAGGTATTGTAGTTTCTATATTTGTGGCAAGGGCCTTATCGAGGTTTTTAACAAAGCCTCTAAAAGAACTTACCGACATTTCGGAGAGAATGATAAAGCTTGATTTCAATGCAAAATATATCCCAAGAGATCCGGGAAATGAGATTGATAAGCTTGGAATTCATATGAATGAGTTGTCGGAAAGTCTTGAAGAAGCCATTGGAGAACTAAAACAGGCCAATACGGAACTGCAACACGATATTGAGATTCGCGACAAGAACGAAGAAATGAGAAAAGAGTTTTTATCAAATGTGTCTCATGAACTAAAGACTCCCATTGCAGTTATTCAGGGCTATGCAGAAGGCTTAGCAGAAGGAGTAATCGAAGACAAAGAAAGCCAACAGTACTATTGCGAAGTAATTGTAGACGAAGCAAAACGCATGAATACTATGGTAAAGCAGCTTCTAAACCTCAATCAAATTGAATATGGTCGTGACAATGTGAATATGGAACACTTTACCCTTAAGAACCTTATTTCAGGGGTAGTGGCAGCAAATGAGATTTTGGCAACACAAAGCGAAGTAAGTATCATTCTTGAGGAGTTTGAAGATGTTTCTGTCTGGGCAGATGAATTCTTTACAGAACAGGTTCTGACAAATTACATTACAAACGGAATTCATTATGCGAAATACGACAAACAGGTTCGTATAAAAGTAGTAGATCAAGGTAAAGACGTTCGAATTTGTGTCTTTAATACGGGAGATCCAATTCCAGAAGAAAGTATTCAACGTATTTGGGAAAAATTTTACAAAGTAGATAAGGCAAGAACCAGAACTTATGGCGGAAGCGGAATTGGTCTTTCCGTTGTAAAAGCAGTCATGGATTCCTTCCACAAAGATTGTGGGGTAACAAATTACAAAAACGGCGTAGAGTTTTGGTTTGAATTAGATAAATAGTGTAAAATTTGTTGTATTTTTATTTTAAGAATGATAAAGTTATATTAAATGTAACAGATATAAATTGGGAGATTAATTTTGAAAAAGAAGAAATTAATTTTAGTTACCCTATGTCTGACGTTTTGTTTCGCATGCACAGGCTGTGCATCGGTTTACGATTTGTCGGAAGAAGATGAAGATACAATTGCTGTATACTGTGCAAAAACTGTATCAAAGTTTAACACTTCTAAAAAACAGGGTTATGTGAATTTGGTAGGACAATCAGATGATACAACAGAAGAAGTTGTAGAGGATACGCCAGAAGAAGTCACTACTCCTGAGACCGAAGAAGTGACAGAGGATGAGACGGTGGCAAATCCTGAAGAGACAGTGGATGAGACACAGGCTACATCAGAAGAAGTATTAGAAGAAGCATCAGCTTCCGCATCATTAACAGACGCCTTAGGAATAGGCGGCCTGAGTTTTACTTATAAAAATAGCGTTGAAATGTCATACTACTCTATGGGTGGTTATTATGATATTACCCCGCAATCCGGAAATGATTTCCTTGTAGTGACCTATGAAGTCACAAATTCAACTGATGGAGATATTGTAATAGATATGCCATCTACCGGGATTGTTTTTAAAGCATCTGTAGGAGGTGCTGCGAATACAGCAGACAACACCATCCTTTTAAATGATTTAAGCGTGTTTAATGGCACAATTGAAGCAAATACCACAGAGGAGTTGGTATTACTGTTTCAATTTAAACCCGAGAGCTTAGCAGATTTGAGCTCACTTAAATTACAGATGGTACAGGGGGATACCACGACGAATATTGAATTTTAATATTAGATTCAGGTATTTCATATATTTTTAACTGGGAGGAGAAAAGAATGGATACTAATATTTTATTGGAATCTGGAACAAATGAGCTTGAAATTTTGGAATTTAAGGTGGCAGATAATTATTATGGAATTAACGTAGCAAAGATTCGTGAAATTCTTACATATCAGCATGTCACACCAGTACCTAATGCGCATCCTTTTGTAGAAGGAATCTTTATGCCAAGAGATACGATGATTTCAGTTATTAATCTTCGTAAATGCTTAGGCTATGAGGACGATCCTAATATCGTCGGTCTTTTCTTCATTACAAACTTTAACAACTTAAATACAGCCTTCCATGTGGATGAAGTTTTAGGAATCCACAGAGTCTCATGGGAAGCAATTAACACACCGGATGGAACCATTCAGTCAGATGACAATGGTGTTTCTACAGGTGTATTGAAACTGGAAGATCGTTTGGTAGTAATTCTTGACTTCGAAAAGATTGTTTCTAACATCAATCCTGAAACAGGACTTAAGGTTTCTGATTTGGATGGATATGAGACAAGAGATCGTTCAAAGTCACCTATTTTACTTGCAGAGGATTCAGCTTTGCTTTCTAAGTTGATTCAGGAATGCTTACGTAAGGCAGGTTATACAAACCTTATTGTGAACGAAAACGGTCAGGCAGCATGGGATAAGCTGGTAGAGTTTAATTCCAATGGTAGTGTACTTGATGATGTTCACTGTATTATTACTGATATTGAGATGCCACAGATGGATGGACATCGTTTAACTAAGCTTGTAAAAGATCATGATGTAATGAAGAACATTCCAGTTATTATCTTCTCATCATTGATTAACGATGAGATTCGCCGTAAGGGTGAGTCAGTTGGAGCAGATGCTCAGCTCACAAAACCTGAAATCGGAAAGCTTGTTGCAGCTGTTGATGATTTAGTTGATAAGTATGAACATGCCAGAAAATAATTTTTAAATTGTCTATTTAAGGGATGTGGATTTTTCACATCCCTTGTTTTTTGAATTTCTATTTACGTGGGAGGTATATCCGTGGCTAATTCCGAGGATTACTTAGATGGATTATTAGATTCCATCACACAGGCGAAAAGTGAAAATGAATCAGCTGTGCACTCAGAACTACGTGCTAGAGAAGAGAGAAATCGTCGGCGTACGAGATTGAATCCAGAGGATGACTTTATGTCTGCAAATGGATTAGATGAGTATGAACCGAGAAATTCTTCTCGTAAGAATTTACGTAGATTTCTTTCTGAATCTGATTATTTAAAAGAATTTGAAGATGATTTAAATATGATGGATGATGATGAAGCAAGTGAGTACTTAAAAGAGTTCGAGGAAGAATTATCAGAAGATGATGCTGCTCTTGCTGCAGAGTTATCAGATAATCCAGCAGAGAATTTCTTAGATAGTGTAAATGAAAAAGTTTCAGAAGCAAAAGAATCTGCAGTGGATGACTTAGAAAACTTCTCTTTTGGAACATCTCTTGAGGAAGAGGAGTCTGAAGAAACAGATGAGGAAGAATCCATAGACGAATCTTTTGATGAAGATACTGTTTTGGAAGAATCCATGAATGAGACAGAAGAGATTGAGGAATCTATAGAAGCAAAGGAGCCTCTAAATACTTCTGATTCTGATACGGATATATTATCCAATGTTGCAGATATTTTATCAGGAGAAGGGGATATTGACTTATCTGTAGAAAATCCGGAGGAAGGATCACCGGAGGAATCCTTAGATGCTACTTCTTCTGAGGACCAAGAGACACAGGAACAGGACGAAGTGGCTCCTATTGTAGTTGAGGATGAGGCATCTTTAGATGACGGTCCTGGAATTGAAGAGATTCCAATGGATGATGCGGAAAGCTTTTTGCAACCGGAGTTTGCTGAAGATGATTTGGATAAGGCAGATGCCGGAGAAGCTGGAGAGCTTCCTGAAATCACAGAAGCAACTGTCCAGGAAGTTCCTCTAATGGATGAAAACGGCGATGATGTTGATCTCATGGACGTCTTAGGAGGCGACGGAGATCTTATGGACATCGGAGATTTATTAAATGCCGATGAAAATATGGAAGAACTGGATGAAGCGCGAGATGAGTTTGAGAATAGCGCAGAACAGTTAGCAACGGAAGGCGTTTCCTTAGAACCTTCTGAAGAGGAAGAGGAAGGGAAAAAGGGAGGAATCCTTGGAAAAATCCTTGGCATCTTTAGTGGTCTTTTCAAAAAAGACGATGATGAAGACGAAGATGGAATCGTTGAAATCGGTGAGGATTCTCCTACCATGGAAGAGTTAGCTGCTGAGGACGCAGATATTTTATCTGATTTCTCAGATGAACAAACACCGGTGGAAGAGGATCCAAAGGAAAAGAAAAAACGAGAAAAAGAAGAGAAAAAGAAGCAGAAGGCGAAAGAAAAGGCGGAAAAGAAGAAGGCAAAAGAAGCTGCTAAGGCTGCGAAGCCTCCAAAGGAAAAGAAGGTAAAACCTCCGAAGGAACCGGATAATTCGCCAAAGATTCCAATGAAGAGAATCATTCCATTTCTACTTCTTGGAGTTTCCATTCTTGCTCTTGTATTAATCAGCGGAAATACCATTTATAACAATCGTACTATTAATGAGGCAAAGACCTTATATGAAAATGGAAGTTATGGTGCTTGCTATACAAAGCTTTATGGTATGGAAGATAAGCTCAGCGAAGAAGATGCTGATTTAATGCAAAAAGCAAAGCTTCTTGCTAAATTGGAATTGAACTTGAAAGAGTATCAAATGGCCATGGAACAGGAAGAATATGGAGAAGCCCTCGATGCACTTGTTTTAGGAACATATTCATATGTTAGAAATAAGGATCAGGCAGAAAAACTCAACATTACAGACGCCTTTAATGCGCTTGGGATTCAAATTGAAACGACTTTAGCAAATCAATTTGGACTTACGGAACAACAGGCCATAGATATGGTGAATTTACCATTTAGAATTGAATACACCAAGGCCATAAAGGAAGTTTTAAAGGCTGTGAACTTAGAATAGGATATTATGATAGCAATACTTGATTACGATGCAGGAAATATTAAAAGTGTAGAAAAGGCTTGTGACAGACTAGGTGGAGATACCATTGTCACAAGAGACTTTTCTGAAATTCGAAAAGCAGATCATGTGATTTTACCAGGGGTAGGATCATTTGGTGATGCTATGGATCATTTAAAAAAATACGAATTAGATAAAGTGGTAAAAGAGGTAGTAGAGAATAACACTCCATTTTTAGGCATTTGCTTAGGACTTCAGCTTCTCTTTGAAAGCTCAGAGGAGACATCTGGAGTAGAGGGCCTTGGTATTTTAAAGGGACGTGTAAAAAGAATCCCAGAATCAGGAGATTTGAAGATTCCACATATTGGCTGGAATGATTTAACTCTTCAAAATAATGGAAGATTGTTCAAGGGATTAGATAAAAACCCCTATGTGTATTTTGTCCATAGCTATTATCTTGAGGCAGATGATCCAAATATTGTAAAGGCTACAACGGAATATGGAGTAACGATTCATGCATCGGTTGAAAGGGACAATGTTTTTGCCTGTCAGTTTCATCCGGAAAAAAGTTCAGATGTGGGTCTTACAATATTAAAGAATTTCATGGAAATATAGGAGATACAAATGTTTACGAAACGAATTATTCCCTGCTTAGATGTAAAAGACGGACGGGTTGTAAAAGGAATAAATTTTGTTGATTTAAGAGATGCAGGTGATCCGGTAGAAGTTGCTGCTGCTTATGATAAGGCAGGGGCAGATGAAGTGGTTTTTTTAGATATTACGGCTTCTTCTGATCAAAGAAATACGGTGGTTGATATGGTGCGTGCAGTAGCGCAAAAGGTGTTTATCCCTTTTACTGTAGGCGGTGGTATTCGAACAGTTGATGATTTTCGCGCTATTCTTCGAGAAGGCGCTGATAAGATTTCTGTTAATTCAGCTGCTATTGATCATCCGACTTTAATTTCTGATGCAGCAGATAAGTTTGGCAGTCAGTGCGTGGTAGTTGCCATTGATGCAAAGAAACGTGAAGATGGCAGTGGATGGAATATCTACAAACACGGTGGAAGAATTGATGTTGGGATAGACGCTGTAGAATGGGCATTACAGGTAGAGAGACTTGGAGCAGGAGAAATCCTTCTTACAAGTATGGATTGCGATGGAACAAAAGCAGGTTATGATATCGAATTAACAAAAGCTATTTCTTCTGCAGTAAAGATTCCTGTGATTGCTTCTGGTGGAGCAGGAGAAAAGTCTCATTTTTTTGATGCCCTTACAAAAGGTGGCGCCGATGCAGCCCTTGCAGCATCTTTGTTTCACTATAAAGAATTAGAAATTATGGAGTTGAAGAAATACCTGTCAGATAAAGGTGTTTCAGTTCGTATGTAATATGTCAGCAATAGAAAATGACTGGTTAGAACCATTACAAAAGGAGTTTAAAAAACCCTATTATAAAGATTTATATAATTTTGTTGTAAGCGAGTATCAAACAAATCAGATTTTTCCTCCAAAAGAGGACATTTTTAATGCATTTTCGTACACGCCACTTTCCAATGTAAAGGTGGTAATCATTGGGCAAGATCCTTATCATGATGTAGGTCAGGCTCATGGGCTTTGCTTTTCCGTAAAGCCGGGAGTAGATGTACCTCCTTCCTTGCGAAATATCTATCAGGAATTAAGAGATGATATCGGCTTTGAAATTCCAAATCACGGTTGTTTGACAAAGTGGGCTAACGAGGGTGTGTTGCTTTTGAACAATGTGCTTACAGTTCGTGCTCATGAGGCAGGAAGTCATTTTCATCACGGCTGGGAAGAGTTTACAGATGCAGTTATTGATGTATTAAATGAGCAAGATCGCCCGATTGTGTTTATGCTTTGGGGAAAGCCGGCACAGAATAAGGCAAAGAGTTTAAATAATCCAAATCATTTGATTTTAAAAGCTCCTCATCCATCCCCTCTATCCGCTTATAGAGGATTTTTTGGATGTAAGCATTTTAGTAAATGTAATGAATTTTTAAAAGAACAGGGACTAACTCCCATCGATTGGCAAATTGATCCGTTGTAGGAGTTAGGTAAAAGATGAGTAATAATAAGGGTATAAATAACAAAATTCATAGTTCTAGAATGGGAAAGTTTCGAAAGGTACTTTCCTTTTTTGTGATATTTTCAATTCTGTTTTTGCTTTTGCAGAATCTATTGACTCCTGTTTGGAATTATCCCAATTCAGAAGATAATTTATCCTATTCCTACGAGGGATTCTTTCAATCTCCATCCAATACCTATGATGTGATTTTTCTAGGAACATCCCATATGCTTTATGGTATATCTCCGATGGAAATCTATAAAGAATACAATGTTTGCACCTATAATTTAGGCACTTCCGGTCAACCCATAGACGCCACCTATTACACCTTAGAAGAGGTATTTACAAATCAAAGTCCAAAGGTGGTAGTATTGGATGCTTCTTCCCTGTTTACAGATGAGGAACATGAATTAGATTCTCTTTGGAGATTTGTAATGGATTCTTTGCCTTTTGGATGGGCAAAACTGAAATACGCAAATCGTTATGCCACTTTTTTTGCTAACCAGGGGGAAGAGTTTGATCTCAATGAGTATACCCTTCGATTTGCCTCTGCTTTCTTCCCTATGATTGAATACCATGATCGTTTTGATGAATTAAATGAAAATGATATTTTTGATGTACCGGGGGTGGAAGAGTACTATTTGGCAGGATATTTTTTACAGACCTTCCATGAGTCTTCCGGCGTGACTGTGGATGAAATGAATGCTTATGAAAAAGAAAATGAATCTCTTGCAAATATCTATTCCCATAATGCCAAGGTATTAGAGCAAATTCAAAAGCTTTGTAAAGAACATGAATGTGAACTGTTACTTACAAAAATACCGGCGATTCACAGGGGAAAGTGGTACACGGGAGCTTGGACATATGCACGGTACGAGGCAGTAAAATCCCTGGCAGATTCCCTTCATATTTCCTATTATGATTTGCTCTATGATGGGGATATTTCTATTGATGTGGAAAAAGATTATACCGATGGAGGAGCGCATTTAAACTATTTAGGTGCAAAAAAGACTTCTCTGTTTCTGGGAGAATACTTAAAGGATACCTATCAATTAGAAGAAAAAACCTACAAGGGCTTTGAAGAGAATGAAGAAGGATATGATGCCTTAACAACGGTAGCTTTTCTGCAATTGATTTTTGATGAAAAAGAGTATGACGAATATCTGACCCATCACAAACAGTTTGTAAAAGAAGAGACAAAGAATGGATTTGTTGTAAAAGATAAACTCTGTGATGTTTTGGTGGATGAAGTAGAGCAAAATAAGGATGGAAGTCTTTCTCATGTGAATGCATTGTTTTATTTAGAGGATTATTGGTTGGCCTATGCAAAGGAGAAGACGTCATGACATTTGTAACCATTACATTTTTTATATTTCTTCTGGCTGCCTTTTTTTGCTACTTTGTGACAAAGAAACCCTATCGATGGATGGTTCTTTTAGGCTTTAGTGTGTTATTTTATCTGTTTGCCGGATATGAAAAACTGCTTTTCGTCTTAATTGCAGCTTTAATAGCTTATTTGGTAGGAAAATATGCTACGAAAAGAAACCTTATCTTTGGAATTATTGGAGTTGTTGGTCTTTTGTTTTATGCGAAGGCTGGAGAGGCGATTTATTTGGCGCTATCACTAAAGGGGTCTGTAATTGTACCTCTTGGAATATCCTATTATAGTTTCTCTGTTATAGGTTATATGTTAGATGTGTACTATAAAAAGACAAAACCAGAGGAAAACTTTTTTCATTTTTTACTGTATATGATTTATTTCCCTCAAATTCTGGAAGGACCAATTCCTCGGTATAAGAGTTTAATGCCAAAGCTTCTAAAAGGAGAGGATTTTTCCTATGAGAGAGTCTGTTTTGGCTTGCAGAGAATGGTATGGGGCTATTTTAAAAAGCTTGTGATTGCAGACCGTATTGCCATCTATACAGGGGAGATTTTTGGAAATTATAAAAGCTATTCTGGAATCTATTATTTTACGGCGATTCTATTGTCCTCACTACAGCTGTATGCGGATTTTTCAGGCTGTATGGATATTGCCCTTGGAGTTTCGGAATGCTTTGGAATCACCTTAGATGAAAACTTTAAACGACCATTTTTTTCAAAGACTGCGGCGGAGTTTTGGAGAAGATGGCATATTACACTGGGAACTTTTTTTAAAGATTATGTCTATATGCATATAGCAATTTCTCCAAAGCTGTTAAAACTGTCAAAGACTGCAAAGGAAAAGATTTCGAAAGAATTTGGGAAAAGCCTGATTACAGTGATTCCATTGAGTGTGGTTTGGATTTTAACCGGACTTTGGCACGGAACGGGAGCGGATTATATTCTATGGGGATGCTATTGGGGTGTGATTATTATTATCTCTAGTGTATTTGGAAAGAAGCTTAAGGCGCTGCCAAAGGTCCTTTCTATTGATACCAGTTCGAAAGCATATCAGAGAGCCCAAATGATTCGTACCTTTTTTATTTTTTCCGGAGCAAGGCTATTAACAGCACCAGGGGATTTAGGAGTTTCGTGGTATCTGCTAAAAAGGATGTTTTTGCCATGGCACCTTTCGGAGTATTTCAGTGGTGGCGCCTTGGTAAATGATATGACATTGGTGGATGTTGCTATTTTATTTATCTCTATTATGATTCTTTATGTTGTAAGTTCCCTTCAGGAAAAGGGAATAAAGATCAGAGAAAAAATAGCTTCTTACTCGATTCTTTTACGTTGGGTATTTTATTATGGACTTATTTTTGCTACACTTGTATTCGGTATATACGGACCTGGGTTTAAAAGCAGTGATTTTGTATATATTCAATTTTAAAAGAAGAAAGGTTATTGGATATGGAAGAGGAAATTTTAGAATTATTATCCGATGAGTTTCCAGAGGTTGATTTTACTTCTTCAGATGAATTAGTAGATGATGGCATCTTGGATTCACTTACTATTACAGGAATTATTGCAACATTGTCAATGGAGTATGATATTGAGATTCCTTACGAAGAAATCGTTGAGGAGAATTTTAATTCCATTCAGGGGTTAGCCAGTATGGTTCAAAGATTAATGGAAGAATAAAAGGATTTCGCATGGATTATTTAGTGAATAGAGTATACGAAATAGCCAGCAAACATCCAAATAAAGAAGCGGTTATTTTCAAGAATGAAACACTTACCTATAGGGACTTGTGTTTAAAAATGGAAGCAATCGCTTCTTTTTTAGATGAAAAAAAGGTGGAAAAGAAAAGTAATATTTGTTTTCTGGCAGTATCAAAGCCGGAAATGGTCGTGGGGTATTTAGGAATACTACTATATGGATCAGTAGCTGTTTATTTAGATAAAAACGGAACAGAAGAATCCATTAATCATATTTTTAAGGAAACGGAGGGAAAACTTCTTTTTTCTGATAAAAAATTTGATTTTCTTCAAGACAGTGACAAAGCATATTCCCTGAAAGCGGTTCTAAGTGAATATGAAGAAAATGAACTGGTGCATCCAAGCTATAGTCCAAAGGAGGATGAGGTATGTGAAATGCTGTTTACCACAGGAACAACCTCAAAACCCAAGGGAGTCGTTCACACCTATTCTTCAATAGATTCCATTATTCAAAATACAATAAGGGGAGCCAATGTGACAGAAGATGTTCGTATGCTTTTGCCCCTGCCACTTCATCATTCCTTTGCCCTTCGAGTACTGCGTGCTGTGTTATATCAGGGTGGAACTCTAGTGCTGCAAAATGGGTTTACCATTGCAAAGAATTTAGAGGAAAATATTTTATTGCACAAATGTAATGCAATGGCCTGTGTGCCGGCTTCCTATGAAGTAATCAAAAGTCAGATGAAGGATAAATTCAGAGATGTGTTTTCTCAACTTAACTATATAGAGTTTGGGGCTGGTTCCTTAAATAGGAAGCAGCGGTTAGAGATTACAAACCTGCTTCCTAATGTTTTGATTTTAAATACCTGGGGAAGTTCGGAAACAGGTGGCGTTATATTTGGAAATGTCAATGAACTTGTAAAGGATGAAACCACAATCAGTGCCTTAGGTAAGGTGGTTTCTGATACAGAGATTAGAATTAAAAATGATCGGATGTGTTTGTCCGGCAAAATGTTAATGAAGGAATATTTTCACAATGAGGCCCTTACGAAAGAGACCATATTGGAAGAAGATCATAAAAGATGGCTTCTTACGGGAGATAGCATTTCTATAGATGAAAAGGGATATATTTTCATGCAGGGAAGAGCAGATGACATTATAAATGTTGGCGGAGAAAAAGTTTCTCCTGTAGAGGTTGTGGAAGTAGCTTCCTTATATGAGGGAATAAAAGAGTGCGCCTGTGCTGGTGTAAATGATGATTTGATGGGACAGGCTCCCGTGCTTTTTGTTGTAAAGAAAAGTGGCTATGAAGAGGAAGAACTGATTCGCTTCTTATCAAAAAAACTAGAGCGGTTTAAGCTACCGGCAGCCTATATTTACCTGGATGAATTGCCACGAAATACCATGGCAAAGATTGATAAAAAACAACTGCTTAAAAATTATTATCAAAAGGAAGAAGGACAAATTATTCAGAGAAAAGAATCCGTCATCCATTATATTTAGCAATTTTTTAGGATAGTATAAAAACGAAAAATCACGTATAATGAATTGGCTTATGAAAGAAAGATTAGGAGGCATTGTATGAAAGTTCAATCATTAAAAGAAGAATTAAGCACAAATACTTACCCCGGAAGAGGTATTGTAATCGGTCGTTCCGAGGATGGAAAGAAGGCAGTAACTGCTTACTTTATTATGGGAAGAAGTGAAAACTCAAGAAACCGTGTGTTTAAGGAAGAAGGAGAAGGCATCCGTACAGAAGCCTTTGATCCTTCCAAGTTAGAAGATCCAAGTCTTATTATTTACGCACCGGTTCGTGTATTAGGAAATGATACCATTGTTACAAATGGTGATCAGACAGATACTATTTATGATGGTATGAAAGCTGGAAAGACCTTTGAACAGTCTCTTCGCATTCGAAGATTTGAGCCAGATGGTCCAAACTTCACCCCTCGTATTTCAGGTTTGATGCATGTTGAAAATGGTGAATACGATTATACAATGTCAATTTTAAAGTCAGATGACGGTAGAGAAGAGGGAGACAATCGCTTTACCTTCTCTTATGAGAATCCTCAGGCCGGAATCGGACGGTTTATTCATACTTATATTTCTGATGGGAATCCACTTCCTTCATTTGAAGGTGAACCAACAAAGGTTGATATTTCCGGAGACATTGATGAGTTTACAAATCTCGTTTGGTCAAACTTAAACGAGGATAATAAGATTTCTTTGTTTGTACGTTTTATTGATATCGAAACCGGAACTTATGAAACAAGAATTATTAATAAGCTTCAATAGGAAATAGGAGGAAAAGATGAAAGAATTAGAATTAAAGTATGGATGTAATCCAAACCAGAAACCTTCACGTATTTATATGGAGGAAGGAGAGCTTCCAATTACTGTTTTAAATGGTAAGCCTGGATACATTAACTTTTTAGATGCTTTTAATGGTTGGCAGTTAGTAAAAGAATTAAAGAAGGCTACAGGTCTTCCGGCTGCTACATCTTTTAAGCATGTTTCTCCAGCTGGTGCTGCAGTAGGTCAGCCACTTTCTGATGTAGAAAAGAAGATTTACTGGGTGGATGATATGGACATTGAGTTTACTCCATTGGCAAATGCATATGCCAGAGCTCGTGGTGCAGATCGTATGTCTTCTTTTGGAGATTTTATTTCTTTATCAGATGAGTGTGATCTTTCTACTGCAAAGATTATTGCAAGAGAAGTGTCTGATGGTGTAATTGCTCCTGGATATACCCCTGAAGCTTTAGAAGTATTAAAGTCAAAGAAAAAGGGTAACTATAACGTTATCATGATTGACGAAAACTATGAGCCAAAGGCTTTAGAGAGAAAAGAAGTGTTTGGTATTACCTTTGAACAGGGTAGAAACGAACTTGTGATTGATGATGACTTCTTCTCAAACATTGTTACAGAGAATAAGCACCTTCCAGAACAGGCAAAGATTGATTTGGCTATTTCTATGATTACCTTAAAGTACACTCAGTCAAACTCTGTATGCTACGTTAAGGATGGTCAGGCAATTGGTATTGGAGCCGGTCAGCAGTCACGTATTCACTGTACACGTCTTGCAGGACAAAAGGCAGATAACTGGTGGCTTCGTCAGTGCCCTAAGGTATTAAATCTTCCATTTAAGGAAGATATCCGTCGAGCAGACAGAGATAATTCTATTGATTTATACATTGGTGAAGAGTACGAAGATCTTTTGGCAGAAGGAACCTGGCAGAATTTCTTTACAGAAAAGCCTTCTGTATTTACAAAAGAGGAGAAGCGTGCCTGGTTAGATCAGTTAACTGATGTGACCGTTGGTTCAGATGCCTTCTTCCCGTTTGGTGACAATATTGAAAGAGCTCATAAATC
>JAILMB010000170.1 GCA_024692825.1 Lachnospiraceae bacterium
TCAGATCCGGATGCAGCGGTTTATTATTTGGCTCGAATGCTCTATGCCGGTGAGGATGTGAAATTTATCGCAAGACGAATTATGATTTGCGCATCGGAAGATGTGGGAAATGCAGATCCTATGGCTATGGTAGTAGCGGCCTCTGCAGCGGCTGAAGTGGAAAGGGTTGGAATGCCGGAGAGCCGAATTATTCTATCTCAGGCAGCTATTTATGTGGCCTGTGCGCCAAAATCCAATGCAGCTTACGGAGCTATTGAGGAAGCCTGGGCAAAGGTTGCCCAAACAAAGACAGACCCAATACCAACTCACTTACAGGATGCACACTATAAGAGTGCAGGAAAATTAGGTCATGGAGTGGGATACTTATACGCCCATGATTTTAAAAATCACTATGTGAAACAGCAATATTTACCAGATTCTTTGGTGGGAGAAGAGTTTTATCATCCAACAGATATTGGATACGAGAAAACAATCAAAGACCATTTAGATAGAATTCGCCGAGAGGCAGATGAGTAAAATCTCAAAAAACGGTGTCGGAATCACCGAAACTTCCGAGGAAAAAGAAAAAAGAAGACAATAAGGAGGATGGACATGGCAGCATATGCACAGATGTCAAAGGAAGAATTAAATCAAGAGAAAGAGGCTTTGATGCAAGCCTATAAAGATTGGCAGGGAAAGGGCCTTACACTTAATATGGCTCGTGGAAAGCCATCCGAAGAACAGTTGGATTTATCCATTGGATTGATGAACAGCATTGTGGATGAAATGGAAATTGTTCGAGAAGAAAAGAATATTGACCTTCGTAACTACGGTGGTTTGGAAGGAATTACCGGAGCTAGAAAATTATTAGCTACCATGCTTGAAGTTGAACCAGAGGACGTATTAATTTACGGAAACTCATCTTTGAATATGATGTTTGATACCATTTCACGTGCATGGAATAAAGGTATTATGGGAAATACTCCATGGGGAAAGCTTGATAAAGTAAAGTGGTTGTGCCCTGCCCCTGGATATGATAGACATTTTGCAATTTGTGAATACTTTGGAATTGAGATGATTCCAGTACCTATGCACGAAGACGGTCCAGACATGGATATGGTAGAAGAATTGGTTGCAAAAGATGATGCAATCAAGGGTATTTGGTGTGTACCAAAGTTCTCTAATCCACAGGGAATTGTATATTCAGATGAAGTAGTACGCAGATTTGCAAACTTAAAACCTGCTGCAAAAGATTTTAGAATTTTCTGGGATAATGCTTATTGTGTTCATTATCTCTATGATGAAGTAAAGATTTTAAATATCATTGAAGAAACTAGAAAAGCAGGAAATGAAGACATTGTATTTGAATTCTGCTCTACTTCAAAGGTTTCCTTTGCAGGTGCTGGTATTTCCGGTATGGCTGCATCAGAAGCAAATAGAAAAGATGCTCTTGCAACAATGACAGTTATGACCATTGGACATGACAAAGTAAATCAGTTACGTCACGCGATCTTCTTTGACAGAGGAAAGAAAGTTGCTGAGCATATGAAAAAACATGCAGATCTTCTTCGCCCAAGATTTGAAATCGTATTAAAATCTTTGGAAAAGAACTTAGGTGGTAAGGAAGTAGGAACCTGGGGAAATCCTAAGGGTGGATACTTTATTACCTTTGAAGCTATGGAAGGTTGTGCAACAAGAATTGTTCAGTTAGCTAAGGAATGTGGTGTAGTAATGACTGGAGCAGGTGCACCATTCCCTTATCATAAGGATCCAAAGGATAGTGTTATCCGTATTGCACCTTCCTATCCTTCACGTGAGGAGTTAAAGGAGGCTGCAGAAATCTTTACGATTTGTGTTCGATTGGCTTCTGTTGAAAAGCTTTTGGAAGAGTAAAGGAGAACTGCTATGGGAAGAAAGTTTAAAGTAGGATTTATTGGATGTGGAAACATGGGATCTGCCATGTTGAAAGGAATTGTTGCATCAGGCAAGGTTAAAAAGTCTGAAGTCGCTGCTGCAGAAAAATTTGAAGCAGGCAGAAAAAAGATTGAAGAACTTGGTGTTTATGTCACCTCAGATAATGGGGAATTAGTAAGAGAATCCGATGTGATTTTTTTAGTAGTAAAACCATATCAGCAGGAGGAAGTACTT
>JAILMB010000025.1 GCA_024692825.1 Lachnospiraceae bacterium
AGATGAGAGACCAGATGCCATCTTAAACATTATTGATGGTACAAACCTTGAGAGAAACCTTTACTTAACAACACAGTTAGTTGAATTATCTATTCCTGTAGTAGTTGCAATTAACATGATGGATGTTGTTGAGAAGAATGGTGACAAGGTTAACTCAAAGAAGTTAGAAGAAGCTTTAGGAGTACCGGTTGTTGAGATTTCAGCATTAAAGGGAACTGGAATTGAAGAAGCAGCAAAGAAAGCTGTGGAAGAAGCAAATTCTGGAAAAGTTATTACACCTAAGCATAATTTCTCTGGTTCAGTTGAACATGCCTTTGCTCATATTGAAGAGTTCTGCCTTCATAACGTAGAAGAGCGTCTTCAGAGATGGTACGCTTTGAAACTCTTTGAAAGAGATGACAAGATTCAGGCAAAGCTTGGCTTGTCAAAGGACAAGATTGATCATATTGAGCAGGACATCGTTGCCTGTGAAAAGGAAATGGATGATGATGCAGAAAGTATTATCACCGCAGAAAGATACAATTACATCGGAACCATTATTGGAGCTTGTTTAAAGAAAGCAAAAACCGGACTTACCTTATCCGATAAGATTGACCGAGTTGTAACAAACCGTATTTTTGGTCTTCCTATTTTTGCGGTTGTAATGTTTATCGTATACTATGTATCTGTTACTACAGTTGGTACTTATGCTACTGATTGGGCAAACGATCAGCTTTTGGGGGATGACGGTTGGAACTTCCTTGGTATTGATGGATTGTTTATTCCCGGATTACATGGCGCTGTTGGAACCCTTTTGGAAAACATCGGATGTGCTGACTGGTTGGCAGGACTTATCAATGACGGTATTGTTGCCGGTGTTGGTGCAGTTTTAGGTTTCGTTCCTCAGATTTTAATCCTATTTATTTTCTTAGGATTCTTAGAGAGCTGTGGTTACTTGGCACGAGTTGCTTTCATTATGGACCGTATCTTCAGAAAATTTGGTTTATCAGGAAAGTCATTCATTCCTATGTTAATCGGATCTGGATGTGGTATCCCTGGTGTTATGGCGTCTCGTACCATTGAAAATGAAAGAGATCGTCGTATGACAATTATGACAACAACTTTCGTACCTTGTGGAGCAAAGCTTCCTATTATTGCTTTAATTGCTGGTGCATTCTTTGATAATTCAGGTATTGTTTCAGTTTCAGCATACTTCGTTGGTGTTGCAGCTATTATTTGCTCAGGAATTATTTTAAAGAAGACAAAGATGTTCGCAGGAGATCCTTCTCCATTCGTTATGGAGTTACCAGCTTATCATATGCCAACTGTTGGTAATGTACTTCGTTCTATGTGGGAACGTGGATGGTCATTTATTAAAAAGGCCGGAACTGTTATTTTACTTTCTACTATCGTAATTTGGTTCTTAATGAGCTTCGGTGTTGTAGATGGACAGTTTAGAATGTTAGATGAGTTAGAAATCAATAACTCTATCTTAGCAGCTGTTGGTTCAGCATTATCATTTATCTTTAAGCCATTAGGATTTGGAACATGGCAGTTATCTGTAGCAGCGATTACTGGTCTTGTTGCAAAAGAAAATGTTATTGCTACTTTGGGTATGACTTATGGTATTGCATCTGACGTTGTTGCAGAAGATGGTGCTGATTACTGGACAGTATTGGCTGCATCTATTCCTGCAGTAGCTGGTTATGCATACTTGGTATTTAACCTCTTATGTGCACCTTGCTTTGCTGCAATGGGAGCTATTAAGAGAGAAATGAACAACACCAAGTGGTTCTGGTTTGCAATTGGATATCAGTGTGCCTTAGCTTGGGTTGTTTCACTTTGCATCTATCAGATTGGTGGATTATTTGTTGGTGCTACATCATTTGGATTTGGTACAATTGTAGCGGTAGCATTTATTGCCTGCTTTATCTGGTTGCTTTTCCGTAAGGGAACAGAAGAGGCTGCAGAAGTTCAGATGTAATTGTTATTTTTCAGAAAGGAAGTGAGTCGAATGAAGAGTATTGTCAGCACGATTATTGTACTAGGGGTTTTATTACTAGTGATTTATGGAATTGTCCGAACTATGATTAAGGATAAAAAGGCGGGCAAACCTTCTTGCGGCGGAAACTGCGGTGCATGCGGTGGCGCTTGCGGGACTACATATACGTGTGAAAAATGATAAAGACAGTATTACAGATTGATGGCATGATGTGTGGGATGTGTGAAGCCCATATGAATGATGCAATCAGAAATCATTTTAAGGTGAAAAAGGTTTCTTCCTCTCATAAAAAGGGAATCACAGAAGTTGTTAGTGAAGAAAGCTTAAACCAGGAAATATTGAAAAAGGCAGTCTCTGAGATGGGATATGAATTAGTAGATATTTCTGAAGAAGAGTACAAACGAAAAGGACTTTTCTCTTAATAAGAATATCCTCCCTTCGATTATGAAGGGAGGATATTTTTGTTTTTTCCCGAAATAGGGTATAATGGGCGCAGTATTTCGGAGGAAGATTATGGATAATGAAAAGATAAAGTTTTCCATCATTATGCCGGCATACGGTGTGGAAAAAACAATTCGTAAATCCATAGAGGACATTTTACAACAGACCTATTTG
>JAILMB010000035.1 GCA_024692825.1 Lachnospiraceae bacterium
AAATAGGGTATAATGGGCGCAGTATTTCGGAGGAAGATTATGGATAATGAAAAGATAAAGTTTTCCATCATTATGCCGGCATACGGTGTGGAAAAAACAATTCGTAAATCCATAGAGGACATTTTACAACAGACCTATTTGGAATGGGAATTAATCGTTGTAGACGATGCTTCAAAGGATTTAAGTGGAGAAATTGCGGAAGGCTTTGCTGCAAATAACTCTAGAATAAAAGTCGTACATCACAAGCAAAACAAAGGTGTGGCTGAAGCAAGAAACACAGGAATCGAAAAAGCGACGGGAGACTATATTTTGTTCTTTGATGCAGGAGATTCCGTGGAAAAGAATGCTTTAGAACTAATTTATACAAAACTTTATGATCATCAAAGTGATGTAGTGGTATTAGGCTGTTTAGAGGAGTACTACTCTTCTGACGGAAAGTTAAAATATGCTGTGTCACATAGTCTCGTAACAGAATATAGTGAGGACGTTGATACCATTCATAGACGAGTGATGGAACTGAATAAAGAAACATTATACGGCTATCCATGGAATAAGGCATATAAAGCGTCCATTATAAAAGAACATGATATAAGATTTGAAAATTACCCCTTTGGTGAAGATATCTTATTTAACATGGAATTTTTTAATTATGTAGAGTCTATGTATATCCTATCAGATGAGTTGTATCATTATTATAATTATTTAGATGATAACCATCGACTGACTACAAAGTATTTACCGGAATATTTTGAATATCAAAAAAAGCGGATTAATGGGTTGTATAGCCAGCAGGAAAACTGGGGAACCCTGGATGAAAAAATAAAAGAATCTCTTTCTGCAGAATATTTTCGTTCCTTTTTATCGATGATGGAGCGAGAGTATGAGCATGGAACAAAAAAGAGTGAGATTTTAGAACGAGCCCATCATGAGACAAAAGAAGGACTTTATAATTCTTTAAATCGCTATGTGCCTCAGAATAGTAGGATTTTTCAGTTTTTGTATCAGCCTTTGGCGGAAGGAGATTTTCATCGCGCTTTTCGTAGAATGAGGTTGGTATCCTTTGTGAGAAAGCATTTTAAAGGTGTTTTTGCAAAGTTGAAACAAATACGCTAATCCTTTCTTTTTTATAGGTGTTATGATATAATTTTTCTCGTAAAAACCGCTGACAAGGGGGAATTCTAATATGACAGAAACAGGATTTTTAATTTTCTTTTTTATTTTGATTTTATTGGTTGTTATCGTCGCTGTTGTTGCTGTCGTGGCATCTGTAGCTGGAGCTACCGCTGCGATTGTAGATGATGAAGATGGCGAGGACGAGTAACCGAGATATAAGTTTAGACTCATAAGGAGAAAAGTGGGAGCTCGCGTATTAGCGAGCTCTTTTTTATTTTGACATGAATATAAAAGTAATAGTTGCAGCTCATAAACCATATGAAATGCCAGAAGATGAGATGTATGTACCTTTGCAGGTGGGAGCAGAAGATCATCTTTCCCTAGGCGGAAATTTTTATCGTGATAACACAGGGGAAAACATATCCCGCAAGAACCCTTACTTTTGTGAACTTACAGGGTTGTATTGGGCATGGAAAAACTTAGATTGCGATGCCTATGGTTTGGTACATTACCGAAGAGGACTTACGGTAAAGTCGAAAAGGAGTATAAAAAAATATGGTCCCTTGAAGAATTCACTTACCTATGAGGAGGCAGACGGGCTACTTTGTAAATGCGATATGATTGTACCGACAAAGCGAAAGTATTATATCGAGAGCCTATACAGTCACTACAGTCATACCTTAGATGGCAGTCATTTGGATATGGCAAAAGAAATCATAGGTGAAAAATATCCAGAGTATTTACCTTATGTGGATAGAGCCTATGGTCAAACCTGGGGCTATATGTTTAATATGTTTATCGCAAAAAAGACCTATGGAGATGCCTATTTACAATGGCTGTTTGATATTTTATTTGAAATGGAAAACCGTATGGATGTATCCAAACTTACAGATTTTCATAAGAGATTATTTGGCCGGGTGAGCGAAATTCTATTTAATGTATGGATATTAAAATCCATAGAGGAAGGAATGGTAGTGAAAGAAGTTTCTTATCTAGCAATTGAGGAAGAAGATATGCTGAAAAAAGGAATCGCATTTTTGAAGGCCAAGTTCTTCGGAAAGAAATATGAGGCAAGTTTTTAATGAAAATTTCAGTTATTACCACATTTTATGATGGAAATAAATATATGCCTGAGTATCAAAAAATGATGATTGCCAATGAAGAAAAGCTTGTAGAAGCCAATCAAAAAAGTGGCAGTGATTATTCCATGGAAGTGATTATTGTAAATGATAGTCCAAACGTTCATGTGACCCTTCAGGCTTTGAATGCTTCCAAAAAGAATTGGATTGTTTTAAACAACAAAAAAAACCTTGGGATTCACGGCTCTAGAGTAGAAGGGTTAAAGGTAGCCACAGGGGATTACATCGTCTTTTTGGATCAGGATGACAGGTTGAGTGATGATGCACTTTTAACATTTTTACAAATGGCATCTCATAGCGAGTTAAAGGTGATTGTTTCCAACTGCAATTTTGAAACAAAAAATGGAAGTAACCTTCTTTATCGTACTGACTATCAAAAGAAACGAGTGGGACAATATGATGTATATCTTTGTATTGGTACTCAGATTGTATCACCTGGTCAGTGCGCCATCCCAAGAGTTGTGATTCCGGATCTCTGGAAGGAACATATTTTAACTCATAACGGTGCAGATGATTATTTTTTGTGGTTGTTGCTTTTAAGTATCGGCATTGGATTTCAATATGTGGATATGCCACTTTATACCCATGTCTATACCGGAGAAAACATTTCCAACGAAACAGAAAAAACGGATGCCTCTGTGTTTGAGTTTATTCCCTATCTGAGACAGAGTGGATTTATGCAAAAAGACGAAGCGGATTTGTTGGAGCGTATGATGCACTACAAGGCAGACTTTCGGAAGGGGAATATTGTTACAAAGATAGTGTTATCTTTAAAAAATTTCGATATTTTTGTAAATAATCTAATTTTTAAGAAACGAACAAAGACCCCTTATGGGTTCAATCGATAAGTATGAAAAAAATAGCAGTTTTAATGGCGACTTACAATGGAGAAAAGTATTTGGAAGAAATGCTTGATTCTATTGTGGAACAGGAAGACATGGAGTTTATTTGTTATATCCATGATGATGGTTCGACAGACGCCACATTAGAAATTATTCAAAATTATATATTCCGTTATCCGAAAATCTTTTTCCTTTTGGAGGATGACCGAGTCTGTGGCAGTGCAAAAGAGAACTTCTTTTATTTAATGGAAGAAGTGGAAGCAGATTATTACTTCTTTGCAGATCAGGATGATGTGTGGATGAAAGATAAGATGAAAAAGACTTATAAAGCCATAAAGGAGTTGGAAAAACATTCCTATGACAAGGCACCTCTTGCCAGCTTTTGCGATATGTATGTTACAGATGAAAAGTTACACATCCTTCACGACTCCTTTGCACAGAGTATCGGACGAAGCGTATCTAGAACAAAGTATACCCAGATTTTAATCGATAACCCGGCCGCTGGATGCTGCATTTGCATGAATCGCTATTGCAGAGACAAAGCCCTGGAGATTGATAATAAAGACATGGTGGAAATGCATGATGTGTGGTGCTTACTTGTGGCGGCTACCTTTGGTCGTGTTCAGGGAGTAGATGAGCCTCTAAGCTATTACAGACAGCATGAACACAATGAAATGGGAGCTACAAGCGAGGACATTTCTGATAAAGTGAAGCGAAACCTAAAAGAGGCAGCAGAAGGCTCTGCCAAGTCTTCGAAAGAAGTCTTTCGTCAACAAAAGTTTCGGCTTGCAAGGGAAGTTTTAAAATTAAAGGATCTTCCACAAAAAGAAAAAGAGGTCTTAGAGACCTTTGTTCATCCTGAAAACCAAAGCAGAATACAAAGAATACTATTTTTAAAGAAGAACGAATTTAATCGAAGATACCATAGCATTTGGCTGTGGTTTTGGCTATAATAGGAAATAGTGCAAAAAGAAGAGTTAGGAGTTTATATTCATGAAAGAATTAGCTAAGACTTATGATCCTAAGGGTCTAGAGGATCGTCTATATAAAAAGTGGGAAGAGAATGGTTATTTCCACGCTGAGGTAGATCGTAGTAAGAAACCTTTTACGATTGTTATGCCTCCTCCAAATATTACCGGACAGCTTCATATGGGACATGCCCTTGATAATACCATGCAGGATATTTTAATCCGCTATAAGAGAATGCAAGGATACAATGCCCTTTGGCAGCCGGGTACCGACCATGCAGCTATTGCAACAGAGGTTAAGGTTATCAACGCATTAAAAGAACAGGGAATTGAAAAAGCGGATTTAGGACGTGAAGGCTTCCTTGAGAAATGTTGGGACTGGAGAGAAGATTACGGAAATCGAATCTTGAACCAGTTGAAAAAAATGGGTTCTTCTGCGGATTGGGAACGAGAACGTTTTACCATGGACGAAGGCTGTTCAAAAGCAGTAGAAGAAGTTTTTGTAAAGCTTTATAACGAAGGATACATCTATAAGGGTGAACGTATCATTAACTGGTGTCCTGTTTGTCAGACTTCTATTTCAGATGCGGAAGTAGAGTATGAAGATCAAAAAGGTCATTTTTGGCATATTAAATATCCAATCGTTGGTGAAGAAGGAAAGTTTGTAGAGTTCGCAACTACTCGACCGGAAACCATGCTTGGTGATACCGCAGTTGCAGTTAACCCTGAAGATGATCGATACAAGGATTTGGTTGGAAAGAAGGTTCTTCTTCCATTTGTAAATCGTGAAATTCCAGTCGTAGCTGATTCTTATGTTGATATGGAATTTGGTACCGGTGTAGTTAAGATTACACCAGCACATGACCCTAACGATTTTGAAGTTGGAAAACGCCATGATTTACCAATCATTAACATCTTAAATGACGATGCAACCATCAATAAAAATGGTGGTGAATTTGAAGGTATGGATCGTTATGAAGCAAGAGAAATCATCGTTAAGAAATTAGATGAGATGGGCCTTTTGGTTCGTATCGAAGAACATGAACATAACGTAGGTACTCACGACAGATGTCATACTACGGTTGAGCCTATGGTAAAACCTCAGTGGTTTGTAGCTATGGAAGAATTAGCAAAGCCTGCCATTGAAGCAATTAAGTCAGGAGAATTAAAGTTTGTTCCTGAACGGTTTGATAAGACATATTTACATTGGTTAGAGAATATTCGTGATTGGTGTATTTCCAGACAGCTATGGTGGGGCCATAGAATCCCTGCATATACCTGTGAGGATTGTGGAGAGATTATTGTAGCAAAATCCTCTGAAGTGCCTGAAAAATGTCCAAAATGCGGATGTACACATTTAAAACAGGATGAGGATACCTTAGATACCTGGTTCTCATCTGCTCTTTGGCCTTTCTCTACTTTGGGATGGCCTGAAAAAACAGAAGAATTGGATTATTTCTATCCAACAGATGTACTTGTAACCGGATACGATATTATCTTCTTCTGGGTAGTTCGTATGGTATTCTCAGGATATGCCCATACAGATAAATCACCATTCCATACTGTTTTGATTCACGGTTTGGTTCGTGATGATCAAGGCCGTAAGATGTCAAAGTCTTTAGGAAACGGAATTGATCCTTTGGAAGTCATTGATAAATACGGAGCAGATGCCCTTCGTCTTACACTGATTACCGGTAATGCACCGGGAAATGATATGCGTTTTTATTGGGAACGTGTAGAAAACAGCCGTAATTTTGCTAATAAGATTTGGAACTCTGCAAGATTTATTATGATGAATATGGAAGGGGTTTCGATTACAAAACCTTCGACTGCAGAGTTAACAGAAGCTGATAAGTGGATTCTTTCAAAGGTAAATACCCTGGCAAAGGATGTTACTGAAAACATGGACAAATACGAACTTGGTATTGCTGTTCAGAAAGTATATGACTTCATTTGGGATGAGTTCTGCGATTGGTATATTGAAATCGTAAAACCTCGTCTTTACAATAAAGAAAATGATGCCGCATCAGCAAATGCTGCACTTTGGACTTTAAATACCGTCCTTACAAACGGACTTAAATTATTACATCCATATATGCCATTTGTAACAGAAGAAATTTTCTGTTCTCTTCATCCGGAAGAAGAATCCATTATGATTTCTGATTGGCCGGTATACACAGAAGAGTGGAACTTTGCTGAAGAGGAAGCAATGGTAGAGCGTGCAAAGGATTTGGTTCGTGGAATGAGAACACTCCGTACAGATATGGATGTTCCACCATCTAGAAAGGCAAAGATTTTTGTTACTTCTTCAAACGAAAAGGTACGTGAAATCTTTACAAAGGTTCGTCCTGTATACGAGGGCTTGGCTGGAGCAAGTGATGTGGCAGTTCAGGAAGGAAAAGATGGAATCGACGAGAAGGCCGTTTCTGTGGTTATTCCCGATGCAGTACTTTATGTTCCTTTAGAAGATTTGGTTGATTTTGAAAAGGAAAAGGAACGTTTAAATAAAGAAAAAGCAAAATTAGAAAAAGAATTGGCCCGTTCAAAGGGAATGCTTTCGAACGAAAAATTCTTATCTAAGGCACCGGAAGCAAAGGTTGCCGAAGAAAAGGCAAAATTGGAAAAATATGAGCAGATGATGGCAGAAGTAGTTGCCAGATTGGAGCAAATGTGATTTCAAACGAAGAATTGTTAAGTCATGTAGACCACACTCTTTTGAACGTAAATGCTACATGGGATGAGATTGTAGAAATTTTAGATGACGGAATGAAATATCATACAGCATCTGTATGTATTCCTCCATCTTTTGTGGCGCCTGCAGCAGCGTATATTGCTGAAGCAAATTCGGATCTTTCGGTTTGTACTGTCATTGGATTTCCAAACGGATATCAAACCACAGCCACAAAAGCCTACGAGGCAGAAGATGCTGTCTTAAACGGAGCCTCTGAAATTGATATGGTTGTAAATGTTGGTTGGGTCAAAGAAAATCGTTGGGATTGGATTATTGATGAAATCAATGAAGTAAAAGAAGCTTGTGGAGAAAAGACACTAAAGGTTATTATCGAAAGCTGTCTTTTAACAGAGGAAGAGATTGTGGCGATGTGTCAGGCAATCAATCACTCTCATGCAGATTATATAAAGACGTCTACTGGATTTTCTACAGAAGGCGCAACCTTTGATGTTATTAAATTAATGGCAGAACATATGGATTCTAATAAGAAGATTAAGGCTGCAGGTGGTATTTCTTCCTTAGAGGATGCTAGAAAGTTTTTGGAACTTGGTGCAGATCGATTGGGAAGCAGTCGAGTCGTAAAATTAATCAAAGCAGGTGAGAAATAATGGCAGAAAATTTGGTTTTGTCCAAAGAGCTAGAGGAACAACTGGTTTCCTATGCGAAAAAAGCCATGGAAAAAAGTTATAGCCCTTATTCGAAATTTCAGGT
This sequence comes from Lachnospiraceae bacterium, assembly GCA_024692825.1. Taxonomy (GTDB): domain Bacteria; phylum Bacillota; class Clostridia; order Lachnospirales; family Lachnospiraceae; genus JAILEN01. The sequence goes on from JAILMB010000035.1 coordinate 7,505, forward strand.
AGGAGCTGCTCTTTTGACAGCAGATGGAAACATTTATATGGGCACGAATATTGAAAACTCATCTTACGGAGCCAGTAATTGTGCAGAGCGTACGGCTGTATTTAAGGCGGTAAGCGAAGGCCACCGTAATTTCTATGCAATTGCCATAGTAGGTGGTTTGAATGGAAATATTACAGGTATTTGCACACCCTGTGGTATCTGCCGTCAGGTGTTAAACGAGTTTGCTGATGAAAATATGATTGTTTTATTAGGAAATCAACAAGGATATAAGAAGTTTACCTTGGGAGAGTTACTCCCATTGTCCTTTTCCCTATAGGAGGATGTTATGATTGACTTTGAAGAAGAATTAAAAAAATTCAAACCAAGCATTGAAGTTGCAGAAGCAGAAGATGCAATTCAAAGCAGAGATTTGACCGATATGGTAGATATTTTAAAAGAGATAACTATGGAGAGGAAACGTAAATCATGAATTGCTACGTTTGTAACACAATCGTAGACAACGAGGAAACCTGTCCATATTGTGGTGCAGATATTAAGGCCTATCGTTTGATAGAAAAGGCTTGCGCAGAAAGCTACAACGATGGTTTGCAACGAGCAAAGATGCGTGACTTATCTGGTGCCATTGAGAGTTTAAATCGAAGTCTGCAATACGATAAATATAATATTGATGCCAGAAACTTGCTTGGTCTTGTTTATTATGAGTTTGGAGAACCGGTTCAGGCTATGCGTGAATGGGTAATTTCAAAAAACTTGAAACCAAAAAACAACCGATGTGACTATTATCTTGGAGAGATTCAACATGGGGCTGGAGCTCTTGGAAAGTTGGATCAAACCGTAAAGAAATATAACCAGGCCATTGAATACTGCAAGCAGGGAAATAGGGACTTAGCTCGTATTCAGTTGAAGAAAGTTCTTGGCTTGAATTCCAAAATGGTTCGTGCCCGGCAGCTATTGGCATTGCTATATATGCAGGATGGCGAGTATGAGAATGCGCGAAAAGAGTTGTCAGCGGCTGCGAAAACAGATGTAAAAAATCCTCGTACGATTTTATACATGCAGGAAGTCCGTAAGGTTTTAAAAGAGCAAAACAGCAACAATAAAAAGAAAAAGCGAGTAAGCGATTTGCCAGAGTACAATCCTACAACGGATGCAATGGCCCTACCTCGTCAAACACTGATTGAAACCATCGACAATGTGCGAGGTGGAATCTTTAATATTTTAATTGGACTTGGTATTGGACTTTTAGTTACCATCTTTTTGATTGTTCCAAATGTTCGTCAAAATGCAAATTCCTCTGCAGCCAGTGCATTGGTAGATGCCAATGAGGAAGCAGCTGGAAATGCATCAGATATTGTTGCCCTAAAGGCCCAGATTGAAAAGTTAGAAGCAAAGCTTGAAAACTATGAAGGTAAAGGGGATTTGCAAACCTCCTATGAACAGCTTTTTGTGGCAAAGGAGTTGTATGACAATGGAGATATTGACAATGCAGCGGTAGCCATAGCAAAGGTAAATCGGGATTTGCTTGGATCTTCTGGTCAGGGAACTTATGATCTATTATCTGGAGCCATTAATACTCAGGTATTGGAAACAGCTTATGCTGCAGCAAAATCTGCTGCTGCACAAAAGGAATATGATGAGGCTATTACCCAGTATCTTAAGGTGATCGGAATTGAAGAAGGCTATGATAATGGTCAGGCCCTCTATAATTTAGCAGTATGTTATTCCGAGAAATGGGATTTTGAATCTGCATTAGCGTACTACGCCAAGGTAGTTGAGTTATATCCGGATACTTCCATTGCCAGAAAGGCTCAGTCAAAGATGGACGAGCTAAATGAAAGTCTTGGAAATAAATCTACAGATACTGATGAAGAAGAGAGTTCTTCATCGAATACCTCTACTACGACAGAGGATGAAGACAGTAGTAATACTTCCACAACAGCAGAAGATGATAACAGCAGTAATACTTCTACTACAGCAGGAGATGAGAATAGCAGTAATACTTCTACTGAAACAGAAGATGAAAATAGTAGTGATACCTCTACTACAACAGAAGAATAAAGCAGCAGTAAAATATTTATTACAACAGAAAAAAACGCGGTACAGTTTGTACCGCGTTTTCTTATGCTTTAAATGAAGTGTTTTAGAATTTATTTTACAGATTTAAATGTGTATCCAGCGCCTTCAATAGCTGCTTTAATTGCATCTTCACTTACTTCGGAAACAGTCTCAATTACAGCAACATTTTCTTCGTGAGAAACTTTTGCTACAGAAGATACTCCGTCTAATCCTTCTAATGCTTTTCTTACGTGCTTTTCACACATTTCACACATCATTCCATCAATTGCGATTTCTTTTGTCATATTGGTTTCCTCCATTTTTGTTTCTTTTTTCTCCAAGAATGGCTTGGAGATATCTTCATTTTTATTAATAAAAGCCTTTGCAGAATGAACATTAATCAGGTTCAAACGCAATGCGTTCATTACGACACAAAAGCTGGATAAACTCATGGCTGCTGCGCCAAACATTGGAGTTAAGCTCCAGCCGGTAATTGGAATCCAAAAGCCTGCTGCAAGAGGAATTCCTATTACGTTATAGATAAATGCCCAAAACAGGTTCTCGTGGATGTTTCGAATGACATATTTACTAAGGCGAATTGCTGCAGGTACATCAGATAGCTTTGAATTTACTAACACCACATCTGCAGCGTCAATGGCAATATCCGTTCCGGCCCCAATGGCAAATCCTACATCTGCTCTCGTAAGGGCGGGAGCATCGTTGATTCCATCTCCTACCATGATTACCTTTCCGTGGGTTTGAAGTTCTTTGACTACGGCTTCTTTTTCATCGGGAAGAACGTTTGCTACGATTTCATTTACGCCAGCCTTTGACCCAATGGATGCGGCTGTTTTTTCGTTGTCTCCGGTAAGCATCACTACATGGATTCCCATGTTATTTAGTTCAGCAATGGCTTTGGGGCTTTCTTCCTTCATTTTATCTGCTACAAAGATAGCACCAAGTAGAGTGGTTCCACCGGCAAAATACAGAGGTGTTTTTCCCTCCGCCAGGTAGGAATCGATGTTCTTTTGAACTTTAAAGCTTGAAATTACATCTTTTCCAACGATGGATGTAATAAAGTCTTCTTTACCGGCGAAGTATTCCATTCCTTCTATGGTACCTTTAATACCTTGACCAGAAAGATTTTCAAAGGCCAATACATATTTATTATTTACATGCTGTCCTTCTCCATATTTACACACGGCCTTTGCTAAGGGGTGTTCACTTTTTCGCTCGAGAGAAGAAGCAATGGTAATGAGGTCATTAGAATCAATATTTGAAACTACATCTGTAACGACAGGCTCTCCAGTGGTAATGGTTCCTGTTTTATCAAGCACCACGATATTTGCACGACCGGCTGCTTCCAGGGAAGAAGCGGTTTTATATAAAATACCGTTTTTCGCACCTTTTCCATTTCCTACCATAATGGCTACAGGAGTGGCAAGACCAAGTGCACATGGACAAGAGATAACTAAAACAGCAATGGCTCTTTCTAAAGAAAATGCAACCTCTGCTCCGGAGAAAAGCCAGATAATTGCTGTAATCAGTGCCACAACCAGTACTGCAGGAACAAATACTCCTGCCACCTGATCGGCGATCTTTGCAATAGGAGCTTTGGTGGCAGCAGCATCAGATACCATTTGAATGATTTTTGATAGAGTGGTATCGCTACCAATTCGTGTTGTTTTACATTTTAAAAATCCAGATTGATTAATGGTACCGCCAGATACCTCGTCACCGATATTTTTATCTACAGGAATACTCTCTCCAGTAAGAGCACTCTCGTCTATGGCGCTTTCACCCTCAATAATGATACCATCTAAAGGAACAGACATACCTGGGCGAACAATGAATATTTCTCCTACAGAAATAGAAGAGACAGGTCGTTCGACTTCTTTGTCCCCCTCTAAGATAATAGCAGTCTCGGGGGCTAGATCCATAAGACCTTTTAGTGCATTTGTAGTTTTTCCTTTGGAATAGGATTCTAGGGTTTTTCCAATAGTTATTAAGGTCAAAATCATAGCGGCAGATTCAAAATAAAATTCCATCATATATTTTGAAACCATATCATCATTTCCAATACTGTTAAAATAGGTCATAGCAAAAAGACCATAAACTGAGTATAAAAAAGAAACGCCGCTACCCATTGCAACAAGGGTATCCATATTAGGGGCACCATGAAGGGCTCCGGTAATTCCACTGATAAAAAATTTGCGGTTAATAATCATAACACAGATGCAAAGAAGCATTTCGAAAAGGCCCATTCCAATATGGTTTCCTTCTAAAAAGAAGGGGAGGGGCCAACCCCACATCATATGGCCCATAGATACATACATTAATGGTAAAAGAAAAACTACGGATGTAATGAATCGTCTTACCATTTTAGGAGTTTCTTTGTCTTCTAAATCTTTTGCGCTCAGTCCAGAAGTTTCGTTTTCTGAAGCAGCAGCTCCCTTTTTAGAAGCGTGGTAGCCTGCTTTATCCACTGCCAAACAAATGGTAGCGATATCCGCATTTCCTTCTACTGTCATGGAGTTTGTAAGCAAACTGACACTTACATCTTCAACTCCTTCTACAGAACGAACTGCTTTTTCTACATGAGCAACACAAGCAGCACAGCTCATGCCTTCTACATTAAACTGTTCCATTTGTAATCCTTTCTACTTCATCATTTTTTGAAGGGCATCTAATACTTCGTCAATGGTTTCTTCATTTCCCTCTTTTAAGTCGTTTACGACACAGCTTCGCAAATGATTAGACATCATAATGCGGTTAAAACTATTAAGGGCTGAAGTGGTAGCAGAAACCTGACGCATCACATCGATGCAGTAACAATCTTCTTCTAGCATTCGTTTAATGCCTCGCACTTGTCCTTCAATACGGCTAAGGCGATTGATTAAATCCTTGTATTCTTTTTCGCCACGTTTTTTCTTTCGATCAGAACAACAAGGACATTCCACTACAGTTTCTTCTTTAGAAATATTTTTCTCATCTTTATTCATGCTTATTTTCCTAACTTTTCATACATACTCCATATTTATATAAGATTGAACTCATATAGTGGAGGAATTTCTGGTAAAAATGTATACCCTCTGGGGGTATCTATGTTTGAATGCATTATATACCCCTAGGGAGTATATTGCAAGGGGAAATTTTTAAGTGCAAAGAAGGGGGCATTTGATTATAATAAAAAGTACGAGACGACCAATGGTCTTGTAAGAATAAGGAAAAGAGAAAAGATTATGGTAAACGAAAAGTATAAAAAAATGTTATCTGCAAAATCCGTTATTCGAGAACTTGCAGAATATGCCTCCGCACGAGGGGCTGAGATTGGATATGAAAATGTCTTTGATTTTTCTTTGGGAAACCCCTCCGTTCCCTGTGTGGACGAATATACAAAAGCAGTAATTGAAATGCATGAAAATATGGATCCCATGGAGATTCATGGCTACAGTCCCTCTTTGGGAAATACATCTGTGAGGGAGACTGTGGCAAAGAGTTTAAAAAGACGTTTTGGACTTCCCTATGAGACAAAACATATTTTTATGACTTCCGGTGCAGCAGGTGCCATTGCTCATGCTGTGCGACTTGTAACTCAACCTGGAGATGAAGTTATTACCTTTGCACCATTTT
>JAILMB010000042.1 GCA_024692825.1 Lachnospiraceae bacterium
CAGTATACTGTGGAAAAAACATATAGAGAATTAGAATCCCAAGTACAAGAAGGAAATGAACTTCTGGATAGAGAAAAATTAGGTATTATGGGAGGACTTTTGTATGCTGTTGGTGCAATGCAAAATAAAGCAAAAGAAACCATAGAGAAGGGCGGAAAAATACAGGAAACCTTTGATGTGATTAGTTATCCAACAGGTATTTCACAGGCTAGTACATGGAATCCTGATATTGCAAAAGAGTGCGCAAGGAGTGTTGCAAAGGAATTTATAAAATATGGAATAGATTTGATTTTATCACCCAATATTAATATTCACAGAGACCCTTTATGTGGCAGGCTTTCAGAAAGTTATTCGGAAGATCCATACTTAGTTAGCAGGATAGCAGAAGCTGTGGTGAGAGGATTACAAGAGGAGGGCGTGATTTCAAATCCTAAACATTTTGCGGCAAATTCTCAGGAAAAAGACCGTCTGTGTATTGACGAAAAAATACCAGAAAGAGCATTAAGAGAGATATATTTTCCGGGATTTAAGGCTTGCATTGACGCTGGTGCACTTACTGTAATGAGTGCTTATAACAAGATTAATGGAGTATCATGCGCCATGAATAGGTGGTTGTTAAAAGATGTTTTGAAGGATGAGTGGGGCTTTGAAGGATGCGTTATTTCTGATTGGGGAGCATCTTATGAGCAAGTCCCTGCTTTAGTAGCTGGAACAGATTTAACTATGCCGGGCCCACGAGGGATTCAATGCATAATAGATGCAGTGAATAATGGAGATTTGGCAGAAGAGGATTTAAATGATTCATGTCGTAGGATTCTTAGAACAATTATTAAGGGAGGATTATTAGAAGATAAAACGGTCACTTTTGATATAAATGAAGCTAAAGATGTGGTAGAACGAGCTGCTAGGGAGGGCATAATTTTATTGAAAAATAATGGTGTGTTACCTGCCAATAAGCTAGGTGCAAATATATGCTTCTATGGACAAAGAGCAAAGAAATTTGCTGCCAATTCCGATGGAAGCGGAAGAGTTCCGTCTAATTTTATAACAAATCCTTTTGATTGTGCTGTTGAATTATTAGGTGAGGAAAATGTAACTTATGAGGAACCTAGCAGTAAAACAAATTTATTTATTGCTGTTGTTGGTGCTGATGGTCAAGAAGGATCAGACCGTTTGACAATGGATATGGATGAATGTGATAAAGAATCACTGGAAATGGCTATAGAAGATGCAAAGAATTTTAATGGAAATCTAATTTTGGTTTGTAATTCCTCTGGCCCAATCACACTGTTAGATTATATTGAGCAGTGCGATGCAATTCTTTGCCCTTATTTCCCAGGGCAGGCTGGTGGTAAGGTGGTTATCGATGCAATATTTGGAGCATTTAATCCATCTGGAAAACTAACAGATACATGGCCAAGGGAATATCGTGATACACCTGCCTTTAAAAACTTTGGTGGCGAGAATAAAGAGGTATGGTATGGAGAAGGAATTTATGTGGGTTATCGTTGGTATGACACTAGAAGAATTCAACCATTATTCCCATTTGGGTTCGGCCTATCTTATACCACATTTAAAATATATGATTTAGAGGTGAAAGATACAGACCTTGAACAATCGGCATTAAAGGTAAAAGTAAATGTAAAAAATACAGGTGAAAGATATGGCGCTGAAGTGGTTCAGTTGTATGTGGCTTCACCAAAAACTGAATTTGATAAACCGGAAAAAGAACTGAAAGGCTTTCAAAAGGTATTTCTTGAACCAGGTGATAGTCAGGAGATTAATTTTGAGATAACCAAGGAATCATTGGCTCATTATCATACAGGTATAGGAAGATTCATTACAGAGAAAGGGAATTACGGCATTATGGTTGGTAATTCGTCTAGAGATGTTGCTGTTCGAAAAACGGTTGCATTGACATGTAATGATCCGTTTGGATGGAATGTGATTACAGGAATAGGAAAACTTGTTTCAAATAAGAAAATTGTAGAAATTTTGAATCAAGCTTTTCAAGGGGATGTAATGGAGATTTGTTCTGTACCAATTCAATATGCTCCAGATCGCACATTAAAAGAAATCTGGGAAGATACAATGATAAAAAAATTATTTGAATTACAGGGACGAACGAAAAAAGACATGAAAGACACATGGAAGTGGATTCAGGAAGAGCTGGATGCGATCAATCGTGCTTGAATAACTTGAAAATATTAAATACAAAAAATACAAAATGTAGGGAGAAATAGAAATGTTAGTAACGTTGAAAGAAATAATGGATTTAGCAGAAGAGAAAAATATTGCAATTGGGTCTTTTAATGCATCTGGGTTAGAGGCAATTGAAGCAGAAATTACAGCAGCAGAAGAATTAGATTTGCCAGTAATTATTCAGTTTGCTCAGTGCCATGAGTCCTGGGAGCCGTTAAAGACAATCGGACCGATTATGATAAGCATGGCAAAAGAAGCAAGGGTTCCGGTTTGTGTGCATTTAGATCATGGAGAAACATTAGAGTATTTGGAAGATGCTCTTAAAATTGGATTTACAGGGATTATGTATGATGGATCTACACTTCCATATAACGAAAATCTGGAAAATACAAAAAAAGCTGTAGCTATGGCCCGAAAATATGGGGCTTCAGTGGAAGCAGAGTTAGGCTCAATGGGGAGAAGGGAGTCTGGAACTGGTAACGAAAAAAGTGGGAATGAGGATGATACCAAAATTTATACAGATCCTGTTTTGGCAAAGGAGTTTGTGGATGCTACAGGAATAGATGCTTTGGCGTGTTCTTTTGGTACTACACATGGAATTTATTTAGAAGAACCAAAGCTGGATTTTAGTGTGGTTACTGAAGTTAGAAACAACTGTAATAGCATTCCGGTAGTAATGCATGGTGGCTCAGGTGTGTCAAAGGATGATTATAAAAAGGCTATAAAATCAGGTGTGAGAAAAATTAATTACTTCACATATATGGATAAAGCAGGGGGAACAGCAGTTGCTGATTATATAAAACAGATTGGTAGGGAGCCAGTGTACTTTTCGTCTATTTACATGGCTGCTCGAAAAGCGATGAAAGAAAATGTGAAAGAAGCAATGGAAGTGTTTGCGCTTCTAAAATAACAAATGAGATTAATGAAGGAGTTTATAAGATGAAAAAAGATATGACATTTGCTTTGGCGTTTGCAAACCGAGGATTTATGCCGGGAGAATTAGTATATAGTGCAAGAGCAGATATGATAAAAGCCTTGGCAGATGGAGGTTATGACTATATTGCAATGGACGCAGAACTAACCAGATATGGTGGGATTGAAACTAGAGAAGAAGGCTTATTATATGCAAAATGGTTAAAAGAACACGAGGGTGAATACGATGGTGTCATTTTCTCTATGCCTATTTTTGCTGATGAAAACGGTGCTATTATGGCGTTGCAAGACGCCGGTGTGCCTATTCTAATGCAAGCATATCCTGATGAAATCGGAAAAATGGATTTTAAGCATAGAAGAGATGCTTTTTGCGGAAAGTTTTCAGTTACAGATGTGTTTACACAATATAATGTTCCATTTACGGTATTAAAACCTCATGTAGTACATCCTTTGACAGAAAAATTTCAGGAAAATTTGAGAGATTTTGCCGCTATTTGCCGCGTGGTAAATGGTATGAAACGATGTAATATCGGTTGCATTGGAGCAAGAACGACAGCTTTTAAAACAGTTCGATTTGATGAAATTGCTATGCAAAAATATGGGATTAATGTTGAGTCTTTTGATTTATCAGAGTTGATATTTAAAGTTAAAAAGTTATCAGATGATGATCAAGCTGTGCTCGGTAAAAAGAAGCGATTTGAAGCATATTCTGATTTTTCCAATGTATCTGAGGAAAAAAAGAATACATTATCAAAGATAGCAGTTGTTATTGATCAGTATATTGAAGAATATCATTTAGACGCCATTGCTCTTAGATGTTGGAATGAAATGGAAGAGATTCTTCGTGTTTGTCCATGTGTGATTTTATCAGAGTTAAATAATAGAGGAATTACAGCTTCTTGCGAAATTGACATGTGCTCAGCTATTACTATGAGAGCTATGGCTTTAGCATCAATGGAACCAACAACTGTATTGGATTGGAATAATAATTATGGTGATGATGAAAATAAGGTGATTTTGTTCCATTGCGGACCTGTACCAAATTCTCTTATGACGGATAAAGGTGTAGTCACTTCTCATAAGATGTTTGAAAAAAGTGATGCAGGCTCAGGCTGTGGTACATGTGAAGGACGAATTAAACCTGCTGATATTACAATATCTAACTGTCAAACAAAGGATGGAAAAATTATAGTATACGCATCTGAGGCTAGATTTACAGAGGATCTAATAGAGCAGGAATATTTTGGATGTGCAGGAGTTTGTGAGATCCCAAATATGCAAGACAAGATGATTCGATTGGCCAGAGGTGGTTTTAAACATCATACATCGATTGGTTTAGGACATATGAAAGATGTGCTGAAGGAAGCATTTACTACTTATCTTGGATATGAATGGGTGGATATTGATTAATAAAATTTGAGTAATGGAGTAAGTCATGAAAATTGCAGGTTTAGATATAGGCACAACTGGATGTAAATGTAGTGTCTTTGATGAAAAGGGACAATACTTATCTCATGCATATCGAGATTATGCTGTAAAAAGGGATATTACTGGTCATGTAATAGATATGAAAGATGTCAAAGAGTCTGTATTTCAGGTTGTTTCGGAGATGGCGTTGAATTATCCAGATATAGGTGGGATTGGGGTTACTTCTTTTGGTGAAACCATGGTTTTGACTGATGAGAGAGGAGAACCTATAGTAGAATCTATGCTTTATACAGATCCTAGAGGACAAGAGGAATGCCAGAAATTAGTTAAGCTTCTTGGAAGCAGGAGAATTGCTCAGATAACAGGGCTGAGGCCACATGAGATGTATGGTATTAGTAAGCTGATGTGGTTAAAGAAACATTATCCAGAGATTTATAAGAAAACTTGTCATGTTTTTCAAGTAGAAGATTGGATTGTGTTTTCATTATCAGGTGTGGCACAAATTGATTATTCCTTAGCAACCAGAACTATGGCCTTTGATATTGAAAATATGGTGTGGAGCAAAGAGATACTAAACGAAGCTGGTATAGATGTAAATCTTTTTTCAAAACCTGTACCTTCAGGGACAATTGCAGGAAAAGTATTATCTGATGTGGCAAAACAAACAGGATTAGATATCAATACTTTAGTGGTATCGGTTGGTCAGGATCAATTAGCAGCAGCAATTGGAGCGGGAGCATTTGACTCAGATGTAGGCGTAGATGGTGCTGGCACAGTGGAATGTTTGACTCCGATTTATAACGAAAAACCGAATATAGATGAAATGTATAAAGGATACTATGCTACAGTGCCGTATATTATACCTGGAAAGTATGTTGCCTATGCTTTTTCTTACACTGGAGGAGCATTAACACAATGGTGTACTGAATGTATGGCAAAAAAGGAAAAAGAATTATCGATTTCAGAAGATATTTCAGTAAATGAGTATTTAGAGAGCGAATATGTTAATAAAAAAAGACTTATGGGTCAACAAGGGGATGAACCATCTGGGTTACTGGTATTACCGCATTTTGCAGGAGCTGCTACGCCTTATATGGATACCGGTTCTAAGGGGGCAATACTAGGTCTCACAACAGACACTTCGGTTGCAGAGATTTATCACGCATGTTTAGAAGGAGTGTGCTATGAAATGTATTTGAACTATAAACGTTTAATTGATACCGGAGTGCATTTTAACAGAATACACGCAACAGGTGGAGGTGCTCGCTCAAAGGTGTGGATGCAAATGAAAGCGGATGTGTTGAATGTTCCTTTTATTGCACTGTCAACAATAGATGCAGGAACAGTAGGATGTGCCATGGTTACCGGGGTAGCGATAGGACTTTTTTCTGATTTAAATGAAGCATCAAAGCTAATGGTGAAAAAAGAATGTATATATGAGCCAAGAGAATACCAGCATAGCTTATATATGAATATGTTTGATAAATATAAAAAACTTTATGACGCTGTCAGATTTTTGGTATAGATAAAAGGAGCTGAAATGAATAATTACATTGGTCACCCAAGTCAATTGTGCGGAGTAGAAGAACATCGACTTGTAGGTGGAAAAGGAGATGGAATTCGGATTTATGAAGTAAGAAATAAAAATGGGTTGGAATTAAGCATTTGTCCTGATCGTAATGGAGATATTACCAGACTCCGTTTCAAAGGAATCAATATGAGTTATATGAGTCCCTGCGGTTATGTGGCTCCCGCTTACTATAACGATAATGGGATAAAATGGTTGAATTCTTTTACTGCAGGATTTTTAACAACATGTGGACTAAATGGAGTTGGTACACCCTGTATAGATGAAGGTGAAGAGGTACCTTTACATGGCAGTATAGGGAATCAGCCTTGTGAATACAGCTATTATAGCGAGGATGATGAGAGCTTTCATATTTATTGTTTTACCAGAGACGAAGTGATTTTTGGTAGGAAAATGACTTTAAAAAGAGAGATCATTGTTTCAAAGGATGAGAACAGTTTTGAAATTGTAGATAGAATTACTAACACCGGTGATCAAAAACAACCTTTCGAAATTTTATATCATATGAATATGGGATATCCACTTCTGGATGAAGACAGTGAAGTTTTAATTCCGTCTATTAGAGTTATTCCCAGAGATGAACATGCAGCAAAAGATATTGCACATTGGATGATTATGGAAAAACCACAGGATAATTATCGAGAAAGATGTTATTACCATGTTTTTGAAAGTGAAAAAGGTTTCGCAACCATTTATCAGCCTAAAAACAAGTGCAGATTATCAATCAGTTTTAATTCAAAAGAATTAGATGGATTTGTAGAGTGGAAGATGATGGGAAAACGGGATTATGTTTTAGGCTTAGAATGTGGAAATTGTTATCCAGATGGTCGTGATGTAATGAGAAAGAATGGAATGTTAAAATTCTTAAATCCCGGAGAAAAAATCACATATAGAGTAAAGGTGTTGCTTGAACAAGGTGATTGATAGAACTTTCGAATCGTAAATTGCAGGGTAAGTGCCGGATGTTGAAATAGAGCCATAGTAAGCAGCTGAGTAAAAAGGAGAAGTCAGTTATGAAAAAAAGAAAAGAAAGTATAAGTTGGAAAGTTATTCTTCCGGTTATTGTATTGGGAATGATGTCATTAGCCTTATTATGTATGTCTTTTCTTTCCACAAATAAAACGATTGATTTGTTAAATCAGAAATCTGAAAGAAGTATTACGGTAACAAAATCATGTAATACAATTGATTCCGGTGTGTCGAAAGCTACATTGGATATTTATTTATTCTTTAATTTGGGAACAAATGATGTTTCACTACTTCAGAGTCAAACAAAACCTGTATTAGATGAAATGGATAATGCAGTTCATGACTTGGAGAATTCTAATGTATCGGAGAAAGAAGCAGAGGCAATTCAAGTAGTAAAAGAGAATATTGATTTTTTATCAAATGTTATTGAAGAAAACAAGTTACATGAAGCCTTTCAGACCAATGTTGGAGAGAATTTAACAAATGCATTGTCAGTCATTCAATCAGAGGAAGCAAAACAGACAAAAATTACACAAGCTCTTGTTGAACGTCAAGTTAAGAGGACTTTATATGTATTTTTGTATGGAATAGGTATTGTAATACTAGGTATTTGTGGCTGCATATTGGTTTGTAGAAAGGCAGTTGTTAATCCGGTTATCAAATCAACAAAAGAATTGGATTCTATGATTGCTTCTATTCAAAATAATCATGCAAATTTGTCAGAGAGAATCAATATTTATAGAAATGATGAAGTTGGAGCACTTGTAAAAGGAATAAATGTTTTTATAGGTGAATTGCAGGTGATAATTGAAGAAATAAAGGGTACTTCCGGTGAATTGAGAAACAATTTTGGAAATGTAGATGAAAGCGTAAGTATTGTAAACGGTAATGCAGAAAACATCTTATCGGTAATGGAAGGGCTTGCTGCTACTATGGAGGAAGTAGCAGCAACAGTGGGGGATATATCAGGCAATGTGAACTTGGTGAATACCGAGGTGGTGGAAATATCAAAAGACAGTGAAGAGGTTGTTGAATACTCAAGCGGAATGACATCTCGTGCAGAACAAATTGAAACGGATTCAGTTGTAAGCAAGGAAAAGGCCGAGGAGCTGATTAGCGAAATTATTCTTTCATTAGAGGATTCTATAAATAAGAGTAAAAGCGTACAAGAGATTAATCGTTTGACAGAAGAAATGCTTAATATATCTTCGCAAACAAATTTATTGGCCTTGAATGCATCTATAGAAGCAGCCAGAGCAGGAGAGGCAGGAAAAGGATTCGCAGTTGTAGCAGATGAAATTCGAGATTTAGCGGAAACTAGTAGAAATACAGCCAATAATATACAAAGTATTAATGAACAAGTAGTGGAATCGGTAACGGAATTGAATAAAGATTCGTATGCGTTAATCGACTATATTAATACAAAGATATTGCCGGATTATGATGGTTTTGTGGAAATTGGCCATGAGTACAGAAGTACCGCAGAAGAAATCAATGAAATCATGAATCGTTTGCAAAATCGTATTACAAAACTAAAAGTATCTACAAATCAAGTATTAGACAATATAAATGGTATTTCAGAAGCAGTGGAGCATGGTGCAGAAGGGGTAGAAAGTGTGGCTTCTGAGACGGAAAAACTTGTCAGAGAATTAAATGATGTTACAGAGGAAATAAGTAATAGTAATCAAACTGTTAAGCAGTTAAGCGTGGAAACGGATCGATTTAGCTGCGAAATGTAAAATAAGAAAAACGCCTTTTGGATATGATATGTACCCCTTTTTCTGGACAACCAGAGAAAGGGGTTATTTTTATGCGTTATTCACATGAGTACAAGCTTGAATGCATTGAGTTATATTTGCAGGGGAGATGGCCCGAAACTCCTCCTGGTATTTCTGAAGAGAAC
>JAILMB010000119.1 GCA_024692825.1 Lachnospiraceae bacterium
AGAAACTCCATTGGTTCAAACATGCCTGCAAAGTCTTTAGAATTAAAACACACAATTAAACTCATCCGAGAGATTTCTTCTGAGATTGATGAAATCGAAAATGAAATCAAAATCATTATGGACGAAATCAATTCTCCAATACTTAGTATCCCAGGTATTAACTATCGTATGGGAGCTATGATTATTGCTGAAATCGGTGATTTCAACCGTTTTGATTCTCCCGATAAAATCTTAGCTTATGCTGGTTTCTCACCATCTACATATCAATCAGGACAACTAGATGGTGCCTGCGCCCACATGGAAAAACGCGGTTCCAGATATTTGCGGTATGCACTATATAATGCCGCCAAATATGTCTGTCATTGGGATCCAACATTTGCTGAATATCTAGCCAAGAAACGAGCCGAAGGCAAGCATTATAACGTTGCCCTATCTCATGCTGTAAAAAAGCTAGTTCGAGTCATTTATCATCTTGAAAAAACAAACCAGCAATACATCAAGGCTGCATAAATTTTCTAATTCAATACTCCTTTTTTGAGCACCCATATTGATGCTCTTTTTGTCATGCAGTTTTCAAGGTTCATCTAACTCTAACTGAGTTCAAAATATATCTAAAATGCATTTCTGCACTTTATTCAAAAATACCTTTTTTCGACTTGACTTTTAATAGTTAGTCTTTCGTGTATGTTTTAGTATAATTTAACCATGGTTTTAATAAAATTCCATAATAAATTTATCCCAACTTCTTCCTGCCAAAAAATTTGAAAATATTAACCCATCTAAATATCTCTGGCAAGTATTTAATATTTTACCACAAATCGCCTAAAAAAGCCACATTTATCAATAAGAATGTTGTTTTTTCCCTATCTTTAGTCTATAATATTAGAAATGTGAAAATAGCTTTTAGGCTTTTGTACATTTGAATATAACAATCTTGGAGGACAAATTGAAAAAAGAATTTGATAGTTTTTCGGAAGAAGATACATTTAAAATCGCGAAGGAATTTGCGAAAAATATAGCCGCTCCGAGAGTCATCACGCTAAATGGCGATTTGGGTGTAGGTAAGACAGTTTTTACCAAGGGCTTTGGAAAGGGCCTTGGCATCGACGAAGTCATAAACAGCCCTACTTTCACCATACTTAAGGTATATGATTCAGGTAACACTCCCCTCTACCACTTCGATGTTTACAGAATCGAAGACATCTCCGAAATGGACGAAATCGGCTACGAGGACTGCTTCTTTGGAGAGGGAATTTCACTGGTGGAATGGGCCGAAAACATTGAAGAATTAATACCTGACAACGCCATAAATGTAACTATAAAAAAGGACTCTGAAAAGGGCTTTGATTATAGAAAGATAGAGATTGAAGAATAAGACTTAAAGCAAAATAGAAAGTAAGGAATAGATATGAACATTTTAGCTATAGAATCATCCGGAACCGTCGCAGGCGTGGCGGTTATGGAAGGGGACAAGCTTAAGGCTTCCTCATATATTGATACAAAACTCACCCACAGCACAACTCTTATGCCCCTGGTGGATAAGACCTTAAATGCTGCCGGGATGGACGTTGCAGAAATCGGCCTTATCGGAGTTTCAAAGGGGCCTGGTTCATTTACGGGACTTAGAATCGGCGCCGGCACAGCCAAGGGACTTGCTATCGCCCTCAACTGCGACATCGCTCCTGTTTCTACCCTGCAGGTTCTCGCTCAGGAACTTAGCTATTTTGACGGCATTATCTGCCCTATTATGAACGCCAGAAGAAATCAGGTTTACACCTGCATTTACCGCTGGGATTTTGAAAATGACTGCCTAAAGCCTCTCAGCGACGAGATGGCAGTTGACATAAACGATTTATTTAAAGAGCTTGAAAAATATAGCGAAAAAATCATATTTACAGGTGACGGAGTCGATGTATTTTACGACACTCTCCAGAATGATTTTAAGAACAATTACAAAAAAGAATTTATTATAAATCACAAGGAAAAACGAAATCAAAATCCTGTAAATGTAGCCATAATTTCTAAGAGAATGTTTGAAGAAAATAAATGCATCAAGGTCCAGGAATTCAAGCCTGAATACCTTAGAAAATCCCAGGCCGAAAGGGAACGAGAGGCCGCACTTAAAGAGGAATCAAAGGAAGAAAATTAGAAAATTCTTAGAAAAAATATGGAAAACTTAGGAAGAAAATCAGAAAAAAGATTAGGAAGAAACATAGATTGTAAATGATAAAAAGAGGTTAAGGATTGATTAAATTAGCAAATAAATCTCACTTGGAAATGGTTCACGCTCTCGAGCAAAAAGTCTTTAAGGAAGACGCCTGGAAAATGGAGGATTTCGAGATTGCACTTTCCAATGATAATTACATTTTTTATGTAGATTTAGTGGATAAAATAGAAGCTGATGACGAAGACGAAATCAGGGGTTATCTTATTCTAATTCATACCACCTATGAAGCAGAGATTTTAAATATATGTATAGACGAAGATTACAGACAAAGGGGCGCCGGATATAAACTGATTTCCTATGGAATAGAAAATCTCGGTGACGCCTGTGACACTGTATTTCTCGAGGTTAGAGAGGGTAACCTCCCTGCCCAAAAACTCTACAAAAAAATGAATTTTGAAGAAACCAGAATAATAACTAATTACTATAGAAATCCAGTTGAAAATGCCATTTCCATG
>JAILMB010000123.1 GCA_024692825.1 Lachnospiraceae bacterium
TCCGGCCATATTTCCACCGGCGGAAAATCCAATAACAGCGTAGCCCTCCATATCAATATTGAATTCATCCTGATGTTGTTCTAGGAGACGAACCGTGCGGGCTAAATCCTGCATAGGAGCGTGGTCAGAACAGTTGAATCCGACCCGGTATTCCAGGATAAAAGCAGTATAGCCAAGTTCGTTTAAACGAGCTGCCATGGGATAGCCTTCTTTTTTGGTACAAAGATGATCATAGCCACCGCCGGGGCAGATAATAATTGCCTTTGTTTTTTCTTTGGAATCATTTTCAAAGACGTGTAAGCGAACAGAACCGAGTTTTTTGTTCTGCCAGATTTCTTCTCTTGTGTATATAGGAAGAATCTTCATTCGCCCTTCATTTAATAATTGATTACGACGAAGTTTTCCTTTCTTCTTATTGCAGGCGAAACGCTGCACCCGATACATTCGTAAGATGCAAAAAAGAGCATGAAAAAAGGCGAGAATAAAATATGCTCGCACTAAATCTTTGATAAACGCTATAGTCAATATACTTCCCATTATATTCCTCCAAATTCTAAGAAGATTATAGCGGAAGAAAGGTTTTGAATACATATACAAAATGGGCTATGATGTAAGCATGAATTATAGAGTTGAGATTATTCGATCAAAAAGAAAAAGTTTAGGATTAGAGATAAGTAGACCGGGGCTTGTAACCGTTCGGGCGCCTTATGGCCTTTCAGAAAAGCGCATAGAAAAATTTTTGGTAGAAAAAGAACTGTGGCTGTATGAGAATCTTGAGCGGATTGCCAAAAGTCACGATGCGTCCTCGGGAGCGCAGATTATTTCCGGAGAAGAATTGCAGCGATTGGGAAAAGAAGCGGTAGAAAAGATTCCACCCCTGGTAGAAAAATGGGCAGGTAAAATGGGAGTCTCTTATGGCCGTATCACAATTCGACATCAAAAAACCAGATGGGGAAGCTGTTCTGGAGCTGGAAATTTAAATTTTAATTGCCTTTTGATGTTAGTACCACAAGAGATACGCGAATATGTTGTCATTCATGAGCTGGCGCATAGAGTAGAGATGAATCATTCCAAGGCATTTTGGAAGATTGTAGAAGAATATGATCCGGAGTATGAAGCCCATAGGAAATGGTTGAAAAATGAAGGGATAAAGTTTCGGGTAGAGTAATGGGGTTTGGGGGACGGTTCTACTGTCTTCTATTTTACACAAAATAGAAGACAGTAGAACCGTCCCCCAAACCCTGTGGTGATTCATGAACTGGCCCATAGAATTGAGATGAATCATTCAAAAGATTTCTGGAATATTGTGAAAGAATACGATCCGGATTATGAAGCTCATAGGCATTGGCTAAAAACGGAGGGAGTAAAGTTCCGAGCAGAATAGGAATGAGTGGTTATGGAAAAAAAGATTCGATTGTTAGCTTTATGTATTTCTTTGTTATGTTTTGGTGTGTTGATTTATTCTTTTTATAAGGAGCCTGCACAGACAAAAGAGGATGGAAAAGAGGATACAACGGAGGTAGTTTCAGAAGAATCGGTTTCAGAAGATAAAGAGACTACTTTAAGGGAGGATGAAGAGGTGATATTTTCATCGGAAGAAATATCAGATGAAGTATTTGAACGGATATACGGGATTTCCTATGGAAAGGATTGTACGATTCCAAGAGAGGATTTGCGATATTTGCAAATTACCTATGTGGGATTTGATGAAAAAGACCATGTAGGGGAAATGATTTGCAATAAGGTAATTGCAGAAGATCTGTTGGATATATTTGAAAAACTCTATGAAGCACGATATGAGATTGAGGGAATGGAACTGGTGGATAATTATAATGGTGACGATGAAGCTTCCATGGAAGCAAATAATTCTTCCTGTTTTAATTTCCGATTTATTGCAGGAACAACAAAGATTTCAAATCACGGAAAAGGGATGGCAGTAGATATCAATCCGTTGTACAATCCATACATTACTTCTAGTGGATATACGCCAGTAAACGCAGGAGAATACGTGGATAGAAGTAGGGATTTTGAGCATAAAATAGATGAGAATGATCTATGCTATCAGCTGTTTATCGAACATGGATTTACCTGGGGTGGAAGCTGGAATAGTTCAAAGGATTATCAGCATTTTGAAAAAGAAGCATAAGGGTTTTGGGGACGGTTCTACTGTCTTCTATTTTGTGTAAAATAGAAGACAGTAGAACCGTCCCCAAAACCTCAAAATCAAAAATCGCCCTCTAATTTATTGTTCATCATTTCCATTTTGGATTCAGCTTGATAGATTAGCTTTGCACATTCTAAGAGCTCTTTGTTGTAATCGAATTCCGGATCGATTTCGTACAGAGATTTGTACTTGATATCGTGTTCCATAGAGGCCCACATATCCATAGCCTGTGTTCGAATCTGAAGCTCTACCGGTACCATTTGCTTTTTGTTCATAAAGTAAACCGGTACACGTATAATCATGTGAAGACTTCGATAGCCGTTTTTCTTTGGGCTTTCAATGTAGTCTTTGATATCTAAAATCATTAAATCATCCTGAGCCATTAAGCGGTCACGAATCAGGTATACATCTTTGATGTATGGACAAACAACGCGAACCCCTGCAATATCATAGAGATTGTTAATGGCAGCAGTCAATGTGGTATCAAGATCTTTCTTTTGAAGCTTTCCAACAATACTTTTGATGGATTTTAGTCTGGTGTCCACATGATGGATGGGAACACGGAGGCGACGATATTGAAACTCGTCCTTTATGATATCAAGTCTCGAGGTAGTGACATTGATTGCGGCATTGTATAGACGTAAAATCGGGTCCATGGTGTGAGAAAATTCTTCTCCAATATCTGCCATATGGGACATATCATCTTGAATGCCTAAAGTCATAGGTACCAACTCATGAACAGAGATATTTTCTTCTACTTCAATCTGCGTATCCATTTTTCCGTCTTCTAAGACGACGTGACTTTGGAAGGCAGATTTTTTGGTATGGTTTACATCTTCCATAGAAGATGTCTGGTATTCTTCTTCTAAGGGTGCTTCCTCTTCCAAGTAATTTTGTAATTCCTCATAATGACCTGCATTAATGGAATTAATGATGTCTTGTGCACTCATTTCACTCATGTTAGTTTCCTCCAATACAGGATGCTTATGTTGCATCACAGTTATATTATATATGATAAAGACAAAAGAATTTCTTAAAAATTTATTAATTTTTTGTGAACAAATTATGTGTGTGGTATAATTATTTTATCAAAGAAAAGGAGAGGATTACTTATGTGGAGAGCTAGAAAGAGACTATGGTGTGGATTACCTTGGACCTTTACGGTATATAGTTTTGATGATGAAAGACTATTCGTAGATTCAGGTATTTTAAATAAACGTCAGGATGAGGTTCGTTTATATCGCATTCAGGATCTTACGGTTACAAGAAGTCTGATTCAAAGAATATTTGGTCTTGGTACCATCCATTTGTCTACAAAGGATAAGACCATGGGAAACTTTGATCTCATCAATCTTAAAGATGTTATGGATGTGAAAGAAGACTTGTCACGAAAGGTAGAAACTCAAAGAGATAAGAAGAGGGTTTCTGTTCGTGAGTTTATAGGAGACGACGATACGGATATTGATGACATGTAAAGGGGGCGATAATATGTATCCGGTGATTACAATTAGCCGTGAATTCGGTAGTGGTGGACACAGCATTGGAGAAGAGGTTGCAAAGAGATTAAACATTCCTTTTTATGATGGGGAAATTGTAAATCAGGTTGCAC
>JAILMB010000129.1 GCA_024692825.1 Lachnospiraceae bacterium
AGATGACTATGTTATTGCAACAGGAGATCAGCATACAGTACGTGAATTCGTAACTTTGGCTTTCTCTCATGTAGGAATTGAACTTGATTGGCAGGGAGAAGGTATCAACGAAAAGGGTATTGATAAGGCAACAGGAAAGACTGTAGTTGCAGTATCAGAGGCCTTCTATCGTCCAACTGACGTAGTAGATTTATGGGGAGATCCAACAAAGGCAAAGACCGAACTTGGATGGGATCCACAGGAGACCACTTACGAAGAGCTTGTAAAGATTATGGCTGAGCATGACTGGAAACTTGCAAAGCGTGAAAAGGCAATGAAGGAAGATTAATATGGGAATCAGTGTAGTTTTATTGGCATACAAGGAAGAAGAAAATCTTAGAATTTTGCTTCCGGAAATAAAAAAGAATGTAGAAAAATGTGAGAGCAATTATGAGATTCTTGTAATTGATACCGAAGAACCCTTAGACAATACAAAAGGTGTTTGCGAAGAGTTTGGTGCAAAATACATTAACCAGGAAGAGCCTGGATTTGGTGGAGCTTTCCGTACGGGAATTAAGTATGCGTCTCAGCAAAAGTTTTTAATTTTGGATTCAGATGGATCCCATCAGCCAAAATACATTCCTGACATTTATCGCAAGTTTAATCAGGATAAATGTGATGTGGTAATCGGAAGTCGATACTGTGAAGGCGGTGAAAGCAATGATGCGAAATCTTCTCAGATTATGAGTCATATTCTAAACTTTGCTTTCCGTGTAGCGCTCGGTTTAAAAGCTCATGATTTATCTACGGATTATCGTATGTACCATACAAAGGCTCTTAAGAAGACCAATCTAAAATGCCAAAACTACGATGTATTAGAGGAAGTATTACTTCAGTTGAAGTTAAATAAGAAGCCAGAAAAACTTGTTATTGGGGAAGTGCCGATTTCCTTTAGTAAGCGTATTTATGGAGAATCAAAGAGACAGTTAGTGAAGTTTATTATGAGTTATGCAAAGACTATTTTTAGATTGTTTGGAATGAGAATAGCGTATAATTTTAAGAAATAATAGGTGAACCATGGATCAGAGCGTAGAAACAAAAGAAAAAACAGGAAAGCAGAAATTAATCGATCAGATTTTAAAATTTGGAGTCGTTGGAGTCATCAGCTTCCTTGTAGATTTTGGTGTATACACCTTTATCTGTAATATTCTGGGTATTAGCTACATTATTGCCGGAATTTTTGGATTTGTCATTTCTGTTATTGTAAATTACCTTCTCAGTATGAAGTTCGTATTTGAAGGTAGGGATGATATTTCAAAGACGAGAGAGTTTGTCACCTTTGTAATTCTCAGTGCATTTGGCCTGCTGTTAAACGAAGTGATTCTATATATTTGTGTAGATGGTATTTATTGGCATTGGTCCTGGCTTCAAAGCTGGTTAAGTATTAAGCTTATGAATATGGGGGCAAAGATTGTAGCTACAGGGGTAGTTATGGTGTATAACTTTGTTACCAGAAAGATTTTTCTTGAAAAAAAATAAGTTTTAATTTACGAAAGATTGTAGATTAAGAAGAAATATAGAAGATATGAATGAAAAAATACGGGGACTTGACGGATTAAAAGGGATAGCGGCAATCTTCATTGCCTATGTATATCATTACTGCATTTTATTTGCAGCAAATCCTTTTTCGTCCAATGTAGTCATGGATAAATTGTTTTGCGGTATAAACATTTATGCGGGCTATGGAGAAGCCGTATTTTTTTTAATGTCCGGATTTTTGATGTCTTATGTATATAAAAAAAGGATTAAAAAACAGGGGTGGAAGGAATTTTTCCTTCCTAGGATGAAACGAATTTATCCCTTGATGATTGCTACTGTTATGGTAGTGTTTGCATTTGAAAATCTAGGGAAATTATTACTAGGGGAATATCCACTCTATGGAGTCCATGGAGAAATTCAGTACGGATGGGGTTCACTTCTTCTTAGTGTTTTAGGTCTTCAAACAGGATATATTTCCGATGGTGATTTGCATTCTGTAAATGGTCCGGCCTGGTATATAAGCATTTTGTTTTTGTGCTATATGATTTCTTATGTTTTCATAAAAAAAATCAAAAATGAGAAACACTTACTTTTTTCCATCTTTTTTATGTTTCTTTTAGGAGTGGTTATAGCAGCAAATCATGGATTTTCTGTACCGCTTTTCTATTCCTGCTGTGGAAGGGGATTTGTTGGATTTTTCCTTGGGATGTTAATGGAGTATTTTGTGGATGTGAAAAAACCCATTTCTCCTTTGGTATCCATACTGTTAATTGGAGAAATTGTGGGGATGCTTTATTTAATAGAAGCTCTGTGGAGCCCCCAGAAAATGGTATTAACAGAGCTATTTGTTTACCCTACCTCCCTTTATCTTGTGTTGAAGTCCCCTGGCATTCAGAATTTGTTGGATAAAAAAATCCCTCGCTATATTGGAAGGATTTCTTATCATATTTATTTATTAAATTTTCCCATTCTTGTTGGAATTGCTTTTATAAGTAAACTTATGAACGGCTCTTTAGATTATAACAATCCGTTGGTCTGGTTAGGAATAACGGCAGGATCACTTTTTATATCTAGTGTCGTTTACCGAGGGAAGTTTTTATTTTTAAAATCTTAGCATTAATTCTATGGAAGTCAAAAATAAATTGAAATCCTATCTTTATGATGCTTCGCATATTGATACTGTTTTTTCCGCCACATCGAGGTTTAAATGTAATGGGGATATAGTGGAAGGCCTCAGAATCTTTGCAAAACAATGCGGAAAGAGCAACATTTATTAAAAAATAATCTTCAGGAATTAGAGACAGATTTGTCTCTAATTTTTTTGCGTTCATAAGACGGTAGGGAACGTTAGCATCCATTACATTGGTGTGGTAAAGGAGTTTCACAAATATGCGTAATACTTCTGAGACAATGATTCTTGCCCTTCCGTCCTGCCTGTTTTTTCTCCATCCGGCAATAAAGGCATATTCATGTCTTAGGTTCCAAAACTCTTCGAATTCACTGGCTTTCGTTTGCCCATCGGAGTCTGTTTGGAATACATAGTCGGCACCATGGGAAATAGCGTAGTCGTATGCCATTCGAACTGTATTACCGTGACCGGAATTCTCTTTGGAAATTGGAACAAACAGTGGATGGGTTTGTGCGAATTTTTCCAGAATCGATTTGGTATTATCGGTACTTCCATCATTGAATACTACAAGTCTTGAGGCATTATCTCCATTATGTAATTCTATGATAGGATACCATTCTTCAAGTACAGATTGGATGTTATCCTGCTCATTATAGGCAGGCATTACAATGTATAAAATATCCATAGTGTCCCCTTATTATTTAATCGTAAATTCGTTGGTATTCAACGTAAGAATAATCATTTAAAAGCTCTTCTAAGTGCTCATTATTCATTGTATCTAAATTGTAAGTGGAAACAAAGCCAGTGTCTGTCGTATAGATACCGGTGGTATTTAAAATCGGCAATTCTTTTCGTAATAAAACCATGTATTTGTCAAAGTCACTTAGTGGTAATCCTGCATAGTAACGGGCCATAATACCTAAGTAAGTAGGCGTAATCACATTGTAACCTAAAGAAGGTAATGTGACTGGAGTATAGGAGTTTACGCCATGGTTTTGGTTTGTCCAGATAATATAAGGTGTGATATAGCGCAATTGTTCATATTCTGCAGTATTTGAAACATTAGCCCCGGAAAAGACCTTATCTAGAAATTCTTCGTTTAAGGATGGCTGATGGTCACCGTAGAAACAAAGATACACCGGACGGGAAATTTTCCTTAACTCCTCTAACAGATAGGACAGGGCTTCGTCGGATTTTTTCATATCACCTGCAAAGATACAGGCATCCTGGTAAGCATTGTATTCTTCTCCAATATCTAGGGCGATGTCCCCAAGTTCATCTTCATTGTATCCACCGTGATTTTGAATGGTTACATTAAAAAGAAAAAGGGGATCTTTTGTGGTTTCTATTTCCTCCACCAACCGTTTGTAATCAGAGAGATCGTTTAGATATCCACGGGAATCAGAGTTTTTTTCTGAAGCGTGAAAATCATCAATATCAAGGAATTTTGAAAATCCCATACCTTCATACACGGTTTGGCGTCGCCAGTTTGTGGGAAACATAGGATGGGATGCCACAGTGGAAAATCCCAGGTCATTATAATCACTAACCAGTGAATCCAAGTGGAAAAAGTCAAACATCATATAGGGAATGGTGCCGGGAATATTTGCCATGGAGTTTCCCGTTAGGCATTCAAATTCCGATTTATAGGTACCACCGCCGAATGTAGAAGTGTAACATCCGCCATATTCTAAGGTTCCCGGGTCTGTTTCTAGCGAATGGAAAAATGATAAATATTTTTCATTAGCAGAAAAGTCGCCAACCATATCGTAGTCTGTAAAGGATTCATTCATTACGATAAGAATAACAGGACTTTCACTAGAATCAGCCTGGGTGTAATCTATGGTTTCATCAAAGGATGCTGCGCCTTTATTTACAATGTCGGTTGCTGTTGCACTTTTATATCCCTCTGGCTTATTTGGAATCATTTCATGGAGCTGAGCGGAAAAACTGGTGGAAAAACCGTATTCTTTGTAGGTTTGAATCGGATCCCATTGATAGTCTTCCATACTGTAGGTCTCATAAAAATCAGTCTTAACAATCCATTGAGACAGGAAAATACAAATCATGACACTGCAAAGAATGCGGGAACCATAGATTCTTTTTGTGAAGAGTTTTTTATGTAGTTGTTTAAGGGTATCCTTTTGGAGACCAACAAATATGATGAATAAAAACAAAAAAAACAGGGTGATTCCAATTTGTTTATTGAAAAAGATGTGATAGCCTTCCACAACGGCTGCAGCTGTTCGCAGGGATAAAATATCCACAGGAGCAATAGGATAAAAGCGGAAGGTTACGACTTCTAAATTTGCAATACCTACAAAGGCTGCAAAGACAAAGGTGAAATATATCCCAAACTCAAATCGAGGGGAAAGAAAAGAAAGTATTACCATAATACATAAAAGAATAAGATAGTTTAATAATAAGTATTCTGGTGAAATATGGAGTAAATGATCATTCCATGGAAATTCTAATAAAAAGAAAGCAAATAATGGGTATAGAAGAAAGCACCCATAGGAGAGCATGGATAACAGCTTTGAATTTTTTGTAGGGATAGATGGACAGAACTTAATTACGAAAACTGAAACAATGATTCCTGCGATAAATGTTAATATAATCCAACTCATACTGCTACCCTTTCTAGTTACACATACCCGTAAGATTATACAAAAATATAGGTGGATTTGTCTATGTTTTCTTCCAGATAAGAAAGATACTAAATTTAGTAATGTACATAGAATAAATAGGTTTCCATTGGCATATCAGAAAGGTTATTAGAACTTAAGATGGGGGAGACAATTTTTTCCACCGTGTAGCCCATATTACAGAGGGCGTCTGTAATAGACGAAGGCCCATCTTCGGATCCTGCAATTAGATAGAAAGAATCGGAATTTGCAAGTTCTGTTTTAAGATGGTTTGTAATTTCCTCTTCTGTAAGATTTTCACAGTGATAGGTCCATTTTCCAAGTCCGGTAAATTCCAGAGAATCTTTCCTTGTGTAGTAGGAGGTTGGAATTATTTCTGTATAGGTCAGATATAGCGGCTCTGAGGTTAACGTAGGCCTATATTCCTGGATTACTTCTCGAATATTGTCCTTTTGCCAGGTAACAGTAAATAGGGAATATATCTGTGATAAAAGCAGTAAAAAAGAAAGAATATAACACAGGAAGGGAGTCTTTTTCCATAAAAGAAATAGGAGACAAAGGGCAAAAAACAACATCATTACGCCCATGGAAAGAGCCCAGTGATTTCCAAAACTTCCTCCCACAATGACATTTCCGTAAAAATTTGTTTTTACCGCAAAATAATAGAGGGTATAGGAAAGAAAACATCCTAGACCAACGTATTTCATAAATGAAAGGGAAGACTTTTTGTTCGCTATAAAGAAAAATATCATTAAAAAGAGGGCGGTTAGAATCATAAGTAATTTGCAAAGGGTTGGAAGATCCCTTAAAAAGAAATACGAAAATGTGGCCCAAAGAGAAAGGACATAGTCCCGGATTAAAGAGACAGATAGATTCAGACTGTGATCTGCGGGAGCAGAACCCTGGTTATTCATTTGGGGAATAAGGAAAAAATAGATAAGAGGGAGAATAAATATCACAACGCTTCCGATTCCTAAAAAAAGAAAGCGCTTCAAATCCTCTTTTTTGTACCGTGCAATGTAGTATAACAGTACAAGGCCAAAACCAAATACTAAAAAAGAAGCACCGTATTGAGAATAAATAGACAGAATGGAAAAAATGAGAAAACCTGTGAGAAACAAAGGGTTAGGGTCCTCTAAATAGGATAAAAAGAACACAAAAAGCCATATTACATTAGCAGCTAAAAGGTTATATTCTCCGCATTCTAGGGCAAAATATCGGGTTGGAAAAGCAGAGATATAGAGAAGAGTTAGAATAACTGACAAAAACAGGTTTTTCTTTTGAAAGTAAAAAAAGATTCCAAAACTTCCAAACATAGCAGTACAAACGCCAGCTAAGCGAAACCATAATTCAGAGTCACTGATATGAAGCCATACCCACATAAGGAGATTGTATAAGGGAGGCTGAGCAGTAAAACAGATGCGCTGGTACATGGTTGTGAATTCCGGAAATCCAGGAGTAGAGCCAAAGGCAATCTTTGAAAAATAGTATTCTACGCATTCGTCATACCAAAGACCTGAGCTGGTAAGGTTATAGCAAAGAATGAAACAACCAGTAAGACCGGTAATAACAAGCCATAGATACTTATTTGAAAAATTTAAATGAGGTTTCATTATTATACTCCCGTAAATTGAATCGTAGACCAAACAGAAAATATGATTTATAATACATTCTGGGTTTTGATGCGTTAAAACTACGATTATAATTATCACGGAATTTATACAGAAATGCAAATTCAAAATAGCAATCGTCAATCAAATATTGAACTGTTAAGAATCCTTTTAATGATCGCAATTCTTAACTATCATCTTATGCTATATAATGGTGTGTGGTTTCATGAATACAATACAAATACCCTTATAGGAATTATGATATCTGTTATTGGAGCAATACCGGCAGATTATTGTTTTATTGCTATGAGTAGTTATTTTTTGTTGAAGGAAAATGAGAAGCCCTGTGGACACTTATTTGGCAAACTCCCGGTTTATAAAAAAAGTATTCATCGGTTTTGGCGTTTTCTTACGCTGTGCCTTTCTATGTATGTAATTAAGGTTCTTGTTTTAAGAGGCTTATTTGGCTATAACAACAAAGAATACTTTGTAGATGTGTTTTTGATGAAGGGAGCCTGGTGGTACGTATATCCTTATCTTTGCTTATTACTGGCCTATCCTTATTTAAACAAACTTATGCAAAAAATTAATTCTATCATCCATTTGATGCTTGTGGCATTTTTAGGCCTTGGGTTTATATGGATTAGTTATAGAAATGAAACAATCTTTGTTTACGATTTATGGGGCTTTCTATTTGATTATGTTTTAGTGGCATATATTTTACGAAAGGATGGCGAATCCCTTTCCAGAAGATTTTATGGCGTTTGTAGCGGCATTTGTGCCGGATTTTTATTAGGTTGTTGTATTTTTGTTTGCGTGCCTTATCACAATGTGAGTCTGGAGCAGGGTCACTATGTAATTAGTCTTCTCGTGGGACGCTACAGTTTTCCCGCAGTTTTAATGGGAATCTTTACCTTTTTCTTTGTACTTAAGTCGAAGATTCCATATAAAAAATGGATTAATAAAATAGCTTCCATTACCATGTTTGTATTTTTGCTTCATGATACCTGGATGGGAGTATTTTGGTATTTGGGAAAATGTGATAATCAATATGTTTATTACTCAACGCCGACGTTTATTTTCTGGGGAGTAATGTTTGTAGCAACAGCATTTTTGGTATCAGGAATCATTGGCACTATATATAAGAGTAAAATTCAACCATTGTGGGAGAAAGCAATAAGAGATGAAAACGAAGTTGAATAAGAATTATATGTTGTATTTTCTTCTGGCTTGTTTTGGTATGTTTCTATATACCTTTGATAATCATACGATTACATCCATACAAGACAGTTTGAGAATCTCCTACGAAGATGGCCTTGTGTCAAGAGGTCTTATAGGAACAATTTATAATGGACTTGATGCACTTTTCCCATTTTCTTTATTCGAAGAAGGCGTGCAGGTGAGGACATTACTTATAGGGACTGTGGTTGTATATCTGCTTTTGGCCTTCATGGTGAAAAAATCCATGGCTGTTGTGGATGAGTCATTGAAGTCCTTTATGGGATATTTTTTTATGGGATATGCCATGCTTTTTGTGGGGACCTTTTCAGCCAAGCGAAATTTTGGAGGCCTTCATCTTTTTATGATAGCAGTGACCATACTTGGAATTATGGCCATTTTATTCTGGAATTGTAAGTGGCTATGTCTTCCCTTATCCATAGTAGGAGTGCTCATTGATGTTGACTATAGTCTGTTATATTTTGGAATCCTTTTTTTCATTCTGTTGTATGAATACGAAGAAAGGAAAAGAAAGATGGATCTAGTACTCTTATGGATTACAACGGTCATTCAAGTGGGAGTATTTCTTTATTTTCAACTGGAGGAACATAGTGTTCTTGGAAAAGAAAATGAATATCGTATGCAAAACATTGTGGAGTTTCCCATATATCTTATGTTGATTTCTCCATATTTATACATTGGAGGGAGATATTTAATAGAGGTATTTCGACAGATTCCAAAAGAGAAAAGGGGACGATATTTCGGTCTTGTCTTTGGAAGTATCCTTGTACTGCCATGTTTTTTATTTGAGAATCAATATGGCAGGTTTTTCTTTGCATTACTGACTTACTATGTATTGATATTTACGTACTTAGTTGTAAAAAAAGATGTGTATTTTGTTTCTGTGCTAAAGGCAGCAGTAGAAAAGAATAAAGGAAATCAGATTTATTTGATGGTATTTGCTGGAACGATATTGCTGGTTCCCTACTGGGATCGCCATATATCTTCAATCGTATATAGAATTTCAGATGTTTTAAATGGAGAGTGGCTACACTTATGGTAGATCGTATAGAAAAAAAGAAAAACCAAAGATTCTTAATCTGTATACTTCTATTTGCTTTGTTTTACTATTTGCGGTTTTTTGAGCATTGGATGTCACAGTACAATACCACCTTGTTTGCCCTTTCCTACAAATATGGATTTATTTCAAGGGGGTTGATTGGCACCCTGTGGTTGGGATTGGATAAACTATTGCCAGTATCCCTTATGACCTATAAGGCAGTGTATCTGTTTTCGGAACTTGCTACATGGATATTTGTGCTTTTGTTAGTAGCGGTATTTCGACAGGTCCTAGAACAAATTGATAAAAAACAACAACGAAATGCACGATACATTATTTTCTTCTTAAGCACCTTCGCTTTTCATGTGTTTTGGGGCGATGAGATGTTTGGTCGATTAGACGTGTATTTGTTTATACTGACCTTACTATGTGTGCTTTTACTATTAAAGGGAAAATGGGAGTGGGCAATTGTTCCACTTTGTATTGTGGCAGTGTGCATTCATCAGGGATTTGTTTTTACAAATTTTAATATTGTCCTGGTTTTGCTTTTTTATAAAATGATGAAAAAAAACGGAAGCAAGAAGAAATATGGACTGATTTTTCTTGTAACCTTTGTAAGCGTTTCTGTTTTGTTTTTGTATTTTGAATTATTTAGTCATAGCAATGGAACGGAAATCTATGGGGAAATCGTTAACGTTTCCAAAAGTCTTTCCTTTGATGGAGAAAGTTATAATGAATCCATTATTAATCATGAGATTTTAGGCAAAGACGTGTATGAAGATGAACTGATTTTTCATCAGGATAACTATAGGGAATTCCCGGCGGCATTAATTCTTTGGTCGCCTTATATTCTCATGGGATTGTGGTTTTTAAAGCAGTTATTGAAAAACGAGAAGAAGGAAGGACTCTTTGGTTATCTTGGAGTTGCCCTGGGCGGACTTACCATCGTACCGGAAATGATACTTAAGGTTGATTATGGAAGATACTTTCATTTAACTTTTTACTATTATATTTTAGTGGTACTGTGTTTAATGACTATGGGAGATACAAAGGTATGGGACACCTTAGATGAATTAAAGGAAAAGATTCGCGCAAGGTGTTTGGTACCATGGATTGTTTTAGTTTATCCCATGTTGTTAATGCCATTTTACGATATTTTGATTTCTCCAGCGGTAAAGAAACTATCCATATGGTTATTTGGAGAAGTATTACAGTAATTTAAGACAGGTGAGGAAAAGAATGAAAAAAATTGTAGCAGTAGCAATGACGGCAATTATGATTGTTGGTCTTTGTGGTTGTAGTAGCAAAGACTATTCTGACACAAAGCTATTAGATGGGGATGTGATTCGTGTTGGTGTGGATACGTCCTTAGAAGGAGAAGGTCTCTACAATGACTACTATGAAAATGTAGCAAAGACCTATGACAATATAGAATTTGTAGAGCTTTCCAGGGAAGAGCAAATAGAGCAGTATTTACAGGGAGAAATAGATGTGGCATGGAATCTTCCGTTAAATGAAAAGAAGGAGATTCTTGAGGGAAATGAGGTAGAGCCGATAGATTTAGGCATGTATGTGGGAATCCGAATCAATCCACAGGCTGATTCTTTTTCTGATATAGAGTCTATGGAAAATCTATACAAAGGAATTTCTCTATGTCTGGATCGTGTCTATGGTCAGGAAAGAGTAGAAGGCATTGGAAATTCACCGGTGGCATCCACCTATTTAGGAGAGAATGGCTACGATGCAAAGGAAAGCGGTGTTTTAAATATTGAGGATGGAATCGATTTATTGGAAACATGCGGATATGAATTTGAGATTGCCGGAGATGGTACCTACAATACAAATCCGGAAATAGAAATCCCATTTGAAGTTCTCCGTGGAGATGCAGAGGCCTATGCCTTAGCAGAAGTTGTACAATCTGATTTAGATGTGATTGGTATTACCATTGTTATCGAGGAATATGATTTAGAAGAATACAATAAGCTGTTAGAAAACAATGAGTATCACATAATTGCTAGTTGTGATGTGACAGAGGATGAAACCAGTGGATTTATTCCTCTTTGGGAAAAAACTTTTGTGACTCTTCAAAAGGAAAATGTGGAAATGGAATACAGTGTGTCAGATAAAACTTTGGTCTTAGAAAAGGGAACAAAGCAGTAATTGATTAAAACGGAAGAGTATAGTGGAAGATATGGTACAAGGTACAGAGTATAAGAAAAAAGTTAATAAATTTATCGTAGGCCTAAGCTTTTTTTATCTAGCGGTGTTCTTTTTGACCTATGATGCAAAGCTAACGATTTACAATTCAACCCTTCTTTCCTTTTCTTATAAATACGGGTTTATTCCAAGAGCCTTTGTAGGAACAATATATGAAGGTCTGAATTGGATTTTGCCGGTGGATATGTATTCCTATGGAATGGCAATGCGATTTGTAGAGGTGTGTACAGCAATCTTTTTCCTTTTGATGATATGGATTGCCAGGAAAACATTGTTACTTGTCGGGGAAAAATACTTCAAAACCATAGGTGTTGTGTGGATAATCTATGGGATTATGTTTGTTAGTATGTTCTCTTCGAAGTATAACTTCGGCAGAGTGGATTTATTTATGCTACTCATAGATGCCATAGGCATTTGTCTTCTTATGAAAAGAAAAGGGGAGTGGCTATTAATTCCCCTATCGGTAATCGGAGTAATGGTACATGAAGGGTTTGTTTTTATGTACTTTAGTACCATTCTTGTGATTTTAATTTATCGCTTTTTTATGACAGAGGAAAAAAAGAAGTATGGATGGATCTTTGCTTTATCACTTGTGGGAGCATCGGTGACGTTTTTGTACTTTATGTTTTTTAGGACCCCTGTGGATCGTGAGACCTATTTAAGTATTTATCGAATGGCCAGGGATTTGTCCTATGAAGGAAGACCGCATATTTCGCTTCTTTCTGCGGAGCTGCTCTGCGTTAATTTGGGCGATATAGAAAAAGCCTTTCACAAGGAAAACTTTCTGCAGCTTCCATTTTTCGTATTGATGGTATCACCATTTTTGGTATTTTTATGCCGCCTGGGACGATCTCTTTATCTAAAGGCAAAGGGCATGAAAGAAAAGCTTGCCTATTTGGCCGTTATGATCGGGTGGATGACATTGATTCCAAATTTTGCCTTAAAGGTGGATTATGGTCGCTGGATTTTTGCAGCCTTTAGCTTCTTCTTTATTGTATTTATTATGATGTATGTGGAGCAGGATAAGTATTTTATTCAAAGTTTTGAAATAGAGTGTAACCGGTACAGAAAGCATCCCGGAGTAGAAGAACTTATGATAATCTATCTGATTGCTCTAGTGCCTTTACAGGATGTTTACATAAATGCAATGTTAAAGAAATTAAGCGACTTTATAAACGTATATTTGCAGTGGTATTAATAGATGAATATGAAAAAAGAAAAAACAAATTTATATTTTATGATGTTTTTGATCCTCTTTGGGGCAGTTTTGTCTTACAGGTATTTTGATCAGGGAGTATCACGATACAATACAACCTTGTTCGCCTTGTCCTATAAATACGGCCCTATTTCAAGAGGACTTTTAGGAACCCTATATGCAGGATTAAATCATATCCTACCAATGAATCTTATGAGTTATTCCTGGGTGTATTTCTTTTGCTTACTTTCAACGGCCTTTTTTGATTTTTTACTTCTTATATTTTTTACAAGAGTATTACAAAAATCGGTAGAAAATCAAAAGAATCAAATCTATCTCATCCTTTTAGTGGCAATCTTTACCTTTCCAATGTTTGTTACAAAGGAGATGTTGGGACGATTAGATATTTATTTGATGATACTAGTCATGCTTTGTTTGTTTTGTCTGATAGAGGACCGATGCCTATGGCTCATCCCTGTCTTTTGTGTCGTGGCTATGTTATTCCATCAGGGATTTGTTTTTACAAATATTAATCTGATTCTGGTACTTTTATTCTATAAGGGATTAAAAGAAGATGGAAACAGGAAGTATTTTGTTGTATTTGGTATTACCTTACTTTTGTGTTCTGTGCTGTTTTTATACTTTGAATTTTTCAGTCATTCCAATGGTAGTGAGATTTTAGATGAGGTAGTTACTAATGCAAAGGCTCTTTCTGCCAGTGGAAGGGGATACAATCCATCCATTATAGATCATGAAATTCTCGGAAAAGATGTCTATGAGGCGGAGACGGAATATCGTGTGTTAGCTCATCAGGAAACAGGAGTCTTTTTAGTGTTCTTCTGGCCATTTTTGATTTTGGGATTTGGTTTTATGAAGCATTTGCTCCAGGGCCAGAAAGGAAAAAATTTCCTGGCCTATCTTGGCATTTGTTTAGGTGGATTTACCATGATACCGGAAATCTTATTAAAAGTAGACTTCGGTAGATATGCTTATTATACATTTTGGTACTATTTAGTAGCGGCCATGGTTTTAATTCTATGGAAAGACGAGGTTTGTATACAAGCCTTAGAATGGGTGAAATCCCTGATTAAAAAATGGCTTCCCATTCCACAGCTGGTATTTGCCTATCTACTGTTATTTGTTCCCTTCCACGACATTATCTATGGGGAACTGGTGGACAATATTAAAATCTTTATTTTTGGTTAAGACTTAAGGTGTATAAACTTCACAGTTTTGAAGGGTGAGCTCCGTTCCCACAATATAGCCATCTATTAGGTAATAATTTAAATGAGACTGAGCGGAATCCGGAAT
Organism: Lachnospiraceae bacterium; assembly: GCA_024692825.1. Taxonomy (GTDB): domain Bacteria; phylum Bacillota; class Clostridia; order Lachnospirales; family Lachnospiraceae; genus JAILEN01. The sequence continues at coordinate 13,904 of JAILMB010000129.1, forward strand.
ATCAGAAAAATCAAAGAATATGTATATGATTTCCGGGTAGGATGCACCTTCTTTTCGGGTTTTGAAATGAGAAAGGGTTTTCCTGTCAGCGACGCTACTCATATCACGGCTTAGATAAGAAATATTTAAGCTAAGGTCATAGTCAAGAGCATAGGTTTCGAAGACACAAGAAGTGTGAGGGTCGCACTCAATGCCAAATTCCGTTGGAGGATAAAACATAATTTGTGTCGCATTTTCCCCTAGGATTTTCCAGGCGCTATCCTTAAGTTCCAAAGAGTATTCCGTTAACTCTTTATGATAGGCTTCGTACTTATAGGTAAAGCTAGGCCATAAATCAACCATCTGCAACAAGGTGCAAAACAGAAGCACTACTAATATTTTTTTGGATTTAAATTTGTTGTAAAGATGGGCGCAACTGATTAATAAAAGTGAGAGAAGCCCATAATAAACCGGCCAGATAAAACGTCCGCAGGAACGGAAAATACTAAGCATGTAATAGATATATTTTGGATATGAAATCTGACATAGCGTTTTACTTCCAAAGGTAATGGTGGGAGATAGAGCCAAAAAGGTAAATACAACGCCACATACCCAAATTGCAATCTTTTGTGACAGATTAAAAATACCAGGGGTGTTAGAAGTCAATTTTCTATAAATACAATTAATAAGACATAGAACAAGCAGTAGAATGACACCCAGTCCCAGATAGGAAAAGCCCTCTTCCTGCCAACCGGACGCTAAGGGCAGGTTTGGTAAGAAAGTGGAATAGGACTGGGGAGTAAAGGTGTATTGATAGTCTGTGACATCACATAGGTAATTCATAGGGTTGAATAACTGTGTAAGGTTGAAGGAGAGGCGTTCTAATCCTCCTGTTGAAGCAGAAATATGACCATAAAAGAACCCAACAAAGTAGCTTACTAAATTCATAACAGCACAGATGATAAAAGTAAATCCTGCTATATAGAATAGAACCTTTTTTTTCTTTTTTGCTTCAAGAAGTTTTTGCAGACAAAAACACAAATAAATCCCTAGCACCATAGGGGCATAATAGGGATTGATAAGAGTAGAGCCGCTTAATAATAAGCACCAGAAAAAACAGCACTTTTTGATAGAAAAAGTGTCGTGATACAACCAAAGACAAAAGGCCATAAGAATCAAAAAATGAGCTGAAAGAGCGGTATGATAAAACATGCGCTTTGTAAGCACAGGAGAGATACAAAAAAGGATGGCGGCAATGGCGGAAATAAAACAGGAAGATGAAAATTTTCGCACAATAAGGGCACCAAAACCACCCATGAACATATAGCAGATGAGACCAAACAATCCAAAATATTGAAAGGTTTCCGGAAGAATGGGAGAAAGGGCCTTAAAAATAATTGCAAATAATGGAATGGAATCCGTATATACAATGGAAATAGGCGATGAGTATAAATGATCTAATAATCCAAAGGGAAAATGCCAGGGACTGTTGCGAAAATAAACCCATCCAAGGTAGTGTTGTGTCAAGTCCCATAGGCCTTCATTGTCAACGGAGTGAGTAAGCCAGTTTACATTTGTAACATCTAAGGGTGCAAACCCATAGAGTAAGAAAAAAATAACTCCACCTAAAAGACATCCCAGGGCAAAGTGGGATGCGGGAGTAGAAGACATGTGAAGTTTTATCTTTTTATTTATGCTAAAATCGTTCATGTGTACAGTATATGAAATTTTAATCTTGGGGTAAATAGGATTTTATCCATAGGAAGTGTTTGAAATGGAAATGAATCGTTTGGAAAAAGCAAAGTATTTTATATGGATTTTGGTGGTAAGCTTTGGCGCCTTTTTATACGGAGTAGATGAAGAAATATCTCTAAAAGCACTGATGGGGACACTTCTATTTTTCCTTTATTATGTAGTAACAATCCGAAATGGAATGGAGCTAGAAGTAAAAAGCTATGTCTTTTTATTTTTGACTGCTGTTTTTACGAGTACAATTTGGAATAGTGAATATGTAGCTTCTAAGGAGTTACACTATATTGGCGGCTTACTGGTTATTTTGTGTGGGGCAGAACTCATTACAAAAGAATCGATACGATTTTTGGTGATTTCCATTGGGACAACCGTATTATTGATTATTCATTTTGGCCTGGAGGAACTGCCGGTTATTGGCCTAGAAGGATTTGGACCAAAGTTAATCGCTCTTTTCTTTTTCGCACCACTGGTTTATCTCTCAAGAAAGGGATTACAAAGTGAGTGGGAGAGATGGATACACTTAGCTGTAGTTATGATTCACGGAGCATACGTGGTTTTGGTGACAACTCACACCTATTGGATTCTTTCAGAAGTATTCTATTTGGCCGGTTGCTTTATGCTCTATGGAAAAAAAGAAGAGTTAAAAAAAGAGCCTCCTATGTTATGGATTTTAATTGGAGTCTGTGGCCTTGGACTTACCATGCTTCGAGGAGATAATGTGAATTACTACTGTGGAGGAATATGGAATATGATGCAAAGGATAGTAGGAGTATTATGATGATAGAGACAAAAAAACAAAAACAGTACTTCATCCTTGGGTATCTGATTGTTGCAGGCATCTATTTTGGCCGATATTTTGAATACTATATGACAGGGTATAATACCACATTGTTTGCCATGTCCTATAAGTATGGATTTATTTCCAGAGGGCTTTTGGGTAGTTTCTGGCTGGCACTAGATGGGATTACGCCTTTTTCACTTATGAATTATCAGGCAGTGTATGTGTTTACTTTGATTATGACCATATTTTATCTATGGTTACAGTTGTATTTTTGCCTGCGATGTCTGGATAAAGTGGCAAATGATCATAGAAGAACCATGGTGCAATGCGTGCTGTTTTTACTGGCCGTAGTGCTGCCTATGTATATAGGAAGTCAGATGTTAGGAAGATTGGATTTGTACCTTTATATTCTAACATTGTTGGCATTGTTGCTATTACTAGAGGAAAAGTGGGAGTGGCTGATTATACCAATTGGTATTGTGGCCATGTTGATTCATCAAGGGTTTGTTTTTACCAATGCAAATTTGATTTTGGTACCAATGTTTTTTGTGATTCTTACCACTAAAAGTGCGAAGAAGAGAAAAAAATATCTTTGGATTGGAATCCTATTTTTTGTATCCATTTCAGTATTGTTTTTGTATTTTGAATTCTTTAGCCATTCTGCTGGCATGGAAAACTATGAAGAGATATTAATGAATGCCAAGGCATTGTCTTATGATGGAGAAAGTTATAATGTATCTTTGATTCATCATGAGATTTTAGGAGAGGACGTCTATGAGGCTGAGGCAGTTTACAGAGCCTATAACAGGATTGAATTTCCGGCAGCCGTAGCGTTGTTTTCACCATATATATTTATTTGCATTCACTATTTTTCGCTTTTATTAAAAGGGAAAAAGAAATGGGAGTTACTTGCTTATGGAGCAATTCCACTTGGAATGATTACCATTCTACCGGAAATGATTTTAAAGGTAGACTATGGAAGATATGCTTTTGGAACTATCTTTTATATTTTTACCATGTTAATCTTTTTTTTGGCAAAAAAGGATAAGGACATAGAGGAAACAATGGAGGCGGAAAAGAGGTTTATTAAAAAGTGGAATCCAATTCCATATTCCTTACTTGTATATGTTTTATTTTTAATCCCTTTTTGGGATAATCTAATTTCCATCGAAGTACATAAATTGGCTACATGGATATTCTAGGAGTAATTATGAATCAGGAAAAGAAGAGACAACAACAGTTTATATTTGCTACCCTTTTGCTAACTGGGATACTCTTTGTGGCAAATTATGCCGGGGTGGTGAATAAGTATAATGCAACGATTTTGTCTTTAAATTATAATTATGGGTTTATTTGCAGAGGACTGATTGGAACGTTATATCACGGACTGGATGTAATACTACCTATGGATTTGTTGAATTATAATATGGTGATCCGTTTCTACTTTGTAACTACCTTATTGTTTTTTGCATTAATGCTTTATTTTGGAGTGAGTTGCTATAAAGATTCTACTGCAGAAAGCAGAAATCGAGTGGTCTTTTTGGTATTGCTTTTATTTTGCGTGATTGCCCCAAGTTTTAGTGCAGAATATAACTTTGGGCGAATCGACATGTTTATGATTATCTGCAGTATTTTAGGTGTATTATGTATTTTAAAAAGAAAACTGGAGTTTTTGGTTGTTCCACTTGGAATGGCGGGAGTGATGTTCCACGAAGGATATGTGCTTATGTATTTAAACATTATCCTAGTGCTTTTGTTCTATCGCTGGATGAGTGGAGAAAAGAAATACGCTTTTCTTTTTGGAGCAACTTTACTAGGAGCTTCGGTTTTGTTTTTGTACTTCCACTTTTTTAGTTTTTCCGAAGGAGAGGATATCCTTAGAGAAGTAACCTTAAATGCAAGACGACTGTGTGATAAAGGCACCTATCATATCTCTTTGGTTCAGGCGGAAATTTTAGGAGTGGATCTAGGAGAAACAGAGGTGATTTATCATCTTAGAAACTTAATTGAGTTTCCGTGTTTTGTCATTTTTACCATTCCTCTATGGTTTCCCTTGGTAAGATTTTTTATAAAGCTTTTAAAGCGGGGAAGAACCATACAGGATAAACTAAAATATCTGGCCTTGGCAGTGGGTTCTTTCACCCTGTTGCCGGATTTCTTATTCAAAGTGGATTATGGTCGATGGATCTTGGCAATGATTGTTTATTACATTGTTGTGCTGTTATTTATACATGGACAAAAAGATGAATTGGCCCTTAAGTGTTTAAATGAAGTAGAACCAAAAGGCAGTTATCGTTATCTGTACTGGATATTTGCCATGGGCTATATGCTTTGTCTGACTCCCTTTGCGGATGTTAGTATTGATATTCTCATGGGAAGAACCAGTGGCATTTTAAACAAATACATCTTCCATTTTTGGATAGAATAATAGGAGAAAAACGTGGACATTAAAGAGAGTAAAAAGAAGGAACTACTGTTTTTTTTATGTATAATCGCCTTTGGGTTTCTATATGATTGGAAATGGTTCGGAAGCAGAATCTCAGAGGAAAATCTAGCCTACTATACCATTAATTACAAAGCAGGATTTTGCCCCGGTGGCTTTATGGGAACATTCATTGGGGCACTTCATCGTATCCATCCTTTAGGGGATTATATGATGAGCGTTTATTTTTGGGCAAAGGTAGGATTATTCTTATATCTTTTTCTCGGAATCCTTTTTCTTTGGATGGTGTATCAAAAGGGAAAAGAAAAGGGGTATAAGGATGTGCCGGCAGCAATCTTAGGCATGTGCGTGGTGTTAATCCCCATGTTTCAATTGGAGTCTAACTTTGGATCTATGGATATGTATCTGATGATTGTGACACTACTATCCTTTATTCTTTTACTTTGGGAAAGATTTGAATGGTTAGTACCTCTATTAGCAGTGATAGGAGTGTGTATTCATCCAGCCTTTATCTATCGATTACTGCCTCTTTTGTGTTACTTTATTTTGCAAAAAAAGGACCGTTTCAAAATCGGTGTTGCTACTGTAGTTGGATCTGTGGCAGTATTTATTGTTTCCCAGATAAAGGCAAGTGTCCTTATGGAGCATAGAGATTATTTTTATCTTTTTTGCCTAGATGGGAATGACCAAAAACTACGAATTATAAATATGGTGCTATTCGTATTCTTCATGCTTCCTCTAATTTCCATGGGATGCTCCATATTGAAAAGAAAAAATGAGAAGGTTTTTCGATTCCTGATCTGTGCCAGTGTGGTGTTAGTATTTTTTGATGTTGGATTAAAGAATAATCCCGGCTTGGCAGCTTATTACCTTTTGGTGCAAGGATCATTTTTGGTACTTATGGAGGTGATTTTAACAGAGGAAGGTGCTTTTTCCTTCCGGAAATCCATGAAGCTTCATGCATGGGCGTTGGAGGGAAAACAGAATTACTTTTGGCTGATTTATCCCCTTTTATTTATGCCGTTTAAAACCCATAGCATTTGTATTTTCCTGGATAAATTAATTAGATTATTTACAGGGGCATTAGGAGTATAAAATGGAAAAATTGACAGGGATTTTTTCAAAAATAATAGCATGTTTGGTTTTCTTTTCATTTGCTGTAATTCTTGGAATCATAATAATTTTAGATCGAAGTCATTTGGATTGGTTTAATTATCGAATTGCAATCCGAAATGTTTTTTTACTGGTAGGATGGGCAGTTGTATTTGGTTTTATCTTTGCATTTCGAGGAAAACTAAAGCCATGGGCGAAAAAAAGCGGAAGTCTTTTGCAATGGAAAAAGACTCTGCTTTTTTGCAGTGTTATCTTATTTATCGTTGAAATAATCATTGTAAAGGCAATCCATTTTCAGGTAGGTTGGGATGTTTATTATATGAAGGATATGGCACAGCAGTTTTTGCAGGGCGGGTTATCCTCTTTTTATAAAGATTATATGGTAACAAATCCCAATAATATTTTTATTTTTGGACTGAATGTTTTCTTTTTGTGGTTGGGAAATTTAATTCATGTGGATGGCTATATACTCTTCATTATTTTCGGAGTCTTATGTACGAATATCAGCTGTTATCTTGTGGGAGTTGTAACCTATCGCATGACGAAAAAGATGCTTCCAGCATGGATTGCATATGGAATCGCAGTAGTGCTTTTAGGCTTGTCTCCATGGATGTCCGTTCCTTATACAGATACCATATCCTTGTGGATTTCCGTATTAAGCATCGACATTTATTTCATACTAAAAGAGAGAATGGCACACCCAGCATGGATGGCACTTTTGATTTTTGCCTTAGGAGGTATTACCTACTATTTAAAGCCGATTAATATTTTTGTGGGATTGTCTATTCTTATTGTTGAAATAATTCATTTTACAAAAGAGAAGTTTCAGTTGAAAAAAATTTTGGTATGCATTTTGGTGGCAGTGGTATCTCTGTTTTGTGTCAAAGGTTTTCAACAGCTGGTGTGGACGGGGTTAGATTATACGCCGGATAGCCGCTATGAAAAGCCAATGGTCTATTATTTAATGTTAGGAAATGACCCCTTACTGGGAGGTGTTTATAACACGGTAGACGACGACTATATTAGTGGCTTTTACAGTCTGGAAGAAAAAAAGGAAGCATCTCTTTCCCTGTTGAAAACAAGGATGTCCCAAATGGGAGTGTCGGGTTATCTTTCTCTTTTGGTACGAAAAATGGATGTGGATTTTAATTCCGGATTATTTGGCTGGGGAAAAGAAGCAGACTTCGTATATGAATTGTACGATACAGATAGTGGCTTTGATCATAGCATAAGAAATTTTTATTACGTAGGACAGGGGTCTGGTGTTTATTCCTGGCTGGATCAAAAGGAGTTGTGTTTTCTGGAGGACGGAAAAAATTTCCAGTTTCTGGCTGTAGTGACTCAAGGAGTTTGGCTCTTTGTTCTAATGATGTGTCTTGTTTTTGGAATCCATGGTTGGAAGAAAACCAGGAAGAACCCTGTGGAGGATGTGATTTCTGTTGCAGTGCTAGGGATGATTCTTTACTTAGTATTGTTTGAAACAAATGCGAGATATTTGATTAGTATGTTACCGGTATTTTTTGTAATGGCTGGTGTGGGCTGTTCAAAAATGATAGAAAAGATTGTGGGAGAATAGGTTGAGTATAACAAAGGATCAAGGAGAAAAAATACAAATCATGAGAGGTCTGTGCATCGTGGCTGTTGTATTCATTCACGTATGCTTTGGAAGTGCATATGACCTGTATATTAGTGCCTTGGGAAATTATTGCGTAGGAAGTTTTTTGTTTTTAAGTGGTTTTTTTACGTATGAAAAGAGAGTATTTCCTGTAGGAAAGTTTTATAAAAAAAGAGGACTAAGAATTCTTGTACCCTACCTTCTATGGTCTCTTATTTACACGGCTTACAGTGGAGATTTTTCCGGATTCTTTTATAAATTGTTAACAGGCCAATGTTGCAGTATTTATTACTACATCATTGTGTATCTACAGCTTATTTTGCTTACTCCTCTATTGGTAAAAATCATGAAAACAAAGCTTTGGTGGATAATACTTTGCATTTCGCCTTTTGGAATATTAGGGGAATATATGATTGCTTTAAAGACAGACTATTTGTTGATTTATCCATGGAATATTAATAACTTTGTAGTCTGGATCAGTTACTACTATATTGGAGTGTTAATAGTTAACAAAAGCCTAGAAAAAAAGGTGACATCCATTTCGTGGATGGGTGTGATTGGAATGATTGTTGTGGCAGGAGGACTTTCTGTTTTTGAGGCAAGATGGTGGCTTGATTTTGGACGAGAGGATTTTGCTACCACTCCGGCAAAATTATCGGTATTCTTATGGACCCTTAGTGTGCTTTTGGTACTTTTAAAGTGGATGAGTACAAAGAATCCTAAAGAGATAAACTTTGGCTGGAAAGTGTTGAAATATATTGGAGATGCATCCTTTGGCATTTATCTCGTTCATCAGCTTATCATTCAAGTATTAGGACAATGGGGAGTTTTAAGATTCCATCGGATGATAAATTATCTTTTGGTAATGGGGGTTTCTTTTTGTATTGTGTGGGGACTAAAAAGCTTTCTGGTTGGAATTTGGAAAGATAAGGGAAAACAATGGGCACAGTGGATTGGTTGTATGTAATAAAAGAGAATATAGTTTTTTTATTTGCAATAGGTCTAATAGGAATCGTCTTTGGTCTTTTTACAAGACGAGAGAGAGATTTTTTTAAGTTCTCTGTTTTGAAATTATGGCCATTGGCATTGTATCCTGGCTTAGGTCTTCTTTGGATTGTTATAAATCAAAGAGGGACAGGGAACGTGGTTTCAATTTTATGGTCCTTGTTCTATGGAAGTATAGAAGGAAATGAGGGGGCCATGGCATTTTATGGGGTTGGACTTATTGCCGTGATTCCTATGTTGTTTTTTGGGGAAGCAATGCGATTTTTCTTTAAGGGAAAAATAGGGTTTTGTCTGGAGACGCTATTTGCTTTAGCTTCTTTATATTCTCTAAGATGGGTGGAGCTGCCTCTTGGGATTCAATACAGTGGTGTAGTATCCTTAGGAATTCGTTTTGGTATTTTTTTATCTGAAACCACAGGTGGTCTTAAACCCCTTAGAAATATTTTCTGGACAAAAGATACTGACAAACCATGGGCTTTAATAAACGAAGATCGGGATCTAACAATGGATATGGCAAAGGGATTGGCCATACTTCTTATGATTTACGATCATGTGAAAATGACAGGTGCGTTTATTACGTCCTTTCACATGCCTCTGTTTTTTATTGTCAGTGGATATTTCTTAAAAGATGGACTGTCCATAGACATAGTGAAAAAAAGAACAAAAGGACTGTTGGTTCCTTACGTAAAGTATTCCATGGTATCTTGGAGCGCTACCTGCTTTTACAGTTTTTATTTTGAACATCATAGCCTTGAAAAGGTGGGGAACCTTTTGATGGAACAGATTAAGGATACCCTACTTGGTCAAAACCTTTATTTATTGTGGTTTTTGGTAGCCTTATATTTGGCAGAATTGTTCTACAGTGGACTTTTATTTTTGCTTCGAAATCACCATCTTTTGTTATGGGCTGCGGTTATTTTATCAGCTGTTTTCGGATACGAATTATATCGCTATGATTCAAATGTAATCTGGTATTGTGATCTGGCTTTTGTAGGAGTCTTTTTCCTTCATGTGGGAAAGATGTATCACCCGTTTGAAAAACAAGAAAGATGGAAGCGCTATGGATGGCTTTGCCTCTTTGCTGTTCTTTGGTATTTTGGCATTCGAAACGGCGGAATTGTAATGGGGCTTCGACTATATCCCTATTTTCCTTACTGCGTGATTTCCGCTGTGGCAGGAACTTTTGTTGTGATAGAGTGTTGCAGGTATTTAAAAGTGATTCCATATGTAAAGGAAGTTGTGGTATATTGCGGTCAGCATACATTACAGATTTTGTGTATTACCAATGTGATTCGAAAACTGGTAGACTGGCAGAGCTACTGTAATGGAGTAAGTGTTTGGAAGCAGTTTTTCCTTCAGATTTTGGTAGTGGCATTTTATTTAATCCTCATGGAGACAGGCAGTTTCTATATGGGCAAAAAGAAAGGACACATCTTTGCTAAATAGAATATTAAAAAAATGTGTAAACTTCATATTTTCGGGGATACTGCTTTGGATTTGGGTATGTCTGTTATTTGGCCATATTTCTTCCGGAGAGGAGTATACGTACTATTCCATAGCAGGGAAGGACTTTATTTCTTATCACATTCCAAATCTAGTTTTTTTGCTTTGCTGGATAGGGATTTTTCTTCTGATTTGGCTGAGGAGATTTCATTTCTTATCACAGGAAAAAAGGAAATTCCTGCCCTGGAAAAAAGAACTTTTCATCTGGATGGCAGTCTTTGGTGTAGTGGAAATTTTTTATACTGTAAATGTGTTTTTTTACGGAGGACTTGATACCCAGTCTGCGATGATTGATGCATCAGAGTTTATTAAGGGAAATCTGGATCCTATCTATCATATCCATTATCTGGGTCAGTGCCCAAACAATCTCTATTTGCATTTTTTATACGTGGTAGCTTACGAAGTAGGAAGCTTAATAGGAATTGATGGTTATGTGATTATGGTTGCAGTAACTGTGATTGGAAACATCCTTTCTGTAGTGTTAGCAGGAGATGTACTGCATCGATTGTTTCATAACAGACTATTGTGTCGATTGGCTATGATTCTTGGAGGGTTGCTTTTATTTTTCACACCTTTTTCCATTATGCCCTATACGGACATTCTTTCGGTTTGGATTCCCATACTGATTTTTGATGTCTATGTATGGGTTGAGCAGGAGCAAAAAAGTGATGTAGTAAAGTGGCTTCTCATAGGGTTGTTAGCCTTCCATTTTTATTATTTGAAAGCATTGAATGTGATTATATTCCTTGGAATCGTAGCGTGTCATATTATCAGTGCCAAAAGAATTGACGTAAAAAAGATTCTTATATTTCTACTTTCTATGGTAGTTGTGTTTGGTAGCGTTTCCTTGGCACATAAAGGTGTTTCTTCTTTTATGAAGTACGAACCAAATGAAGAAACCGCTTTACCTATGGGCTATTATTTAATTACAGGAATGGATGTTTATACCTACGGTGGATTTTCATTTGAATCTGTAAACCGTATGGAGGAATTTGATTCTCAAGAAAAGAAAAATAAAGAGGCGTTTCGAATCCTTCAGGAGAGGATAGATGAATTTGGACTTTTGGGATATGGAAAGCATTTTAAAAATAAAACCATTTTGTTCTTTGGGGACGGTTCTTATGGATGGGGTTACAATGTATCCATGTTGGGTAAGGTTTTAGATAGTGATTCAAAGATTACCCTATTTATGCGGAATTTATTTTATCCCTCTGAAAAGTACCTCTTTTCTGAAACGGGAAGTGGATATGGAAAATACTTTTTGATCTATTGCGGAGTGGCCCAGTTTATTCTAATAGGGTTGTGGTTTTTTATGTCCATTTATGGATTCTCTAAAAAAAGAGAGGACAATCCATTTGGCTTGGTTTTAGAGATGACTTTTATTGGCGTGTTTCTCTTTTGCATGTTATTTGAAATGAGTACGAGACTCCTGTTAAGCTATTTGCCACTTTTTGTGGTACTAGGAGCTTTGGGTCTGAATGTGTTCCAAAATAATTTGAAGAGAGCTACCGGTATGGCAGAAACAAGAAGGGTAGCTGCCACAAGACAAAAGGTAGATGGAATAACTCCAATGTAGGGATGGAAAAAAGTAAATACAGGCGTTAGGCTTTCACGTATGGGAGTTTCAATTAAATAAACTCCAAAAACAAGGGAGGAAGCCTTCCATAGAAGCAGTGCTCTTTTTTCGGAAAGGGTGCTGTTTGTTTTTTTACAACGAAATAGCACAAAGATAAAAATCACAAAGAGACTCATAAGAGAACTTTGGAAGATACCTTTGTTAAAGGAGGTAAATTCCTCTGGTGGCAAAGCGTAGATTTTTGTAAAGAGATAGGTCAAACAAAGACCAATCATTCCTGAGATTGCCAAAGGAGTTCTATACTTTTCTTTTAAATCCTGGAAGGAAAGCAAAGTCCCGAAGTAATATCCCATAAGTGGATAGAAGATAATGTTTTCTAAAAATGGGATAGAAAAACTGCCATTAAGACTAAACCCTTTGATCCAAAGTGAAATGACGTTTGGAAGGGTTCCAAGAATGAGATACAAAAGAAAAAGATAGATATAGTGAACTGGTTTCATACCGCTTACAAGAATTCGCAATAAAGGCAGACATAGTAAATATGCCAAATAGGCATAGAGATACCAGTAGGATGGTAGAATCTGAGCTGAAAAAAAGGTGGAAAAAAATTCTGAAAGGGAGTAGTGATAGGTTCCTGTTCCACTTTTATATAGATACATAGCAATGGAAAAGACGACTAAAATCAAAGTCATTTTAAAAATGCGTTTTGAAAAAAGCTCCTTTAGAGATTCGTTGCGACCTAATAAAAGAGCCCCGGATATCATGAAAAATAAAGGAACGGGAAGTTCACTTGTAATAATCGAAAGAAGGTATCCAAAGAATTTTTCCATGGAGGACTGTGTATAGGCATAGACTAAAACTCCATGTTTTCCAGTGTGATTATAAATAACGCAAAAGATTGCGAGTATACGTAAAAAATCGAAATAGGATTGGCGAGTACTTTTTTGCAAAATAGAATCTCCTTTGTGCCTCAAACTTTTTTTATTATAGCATAGGAAAATGGCAATTTCCTTTTTATCATATCCGTTGGATATATTTTAAAAATATGATATAAATATATAGTGGATTTAATAAAACAAAAAGGAGATTATTATGTCATATAAAGAGATTTACAATCAGTGGTGCACAGATGAGTATTTTGATGAAAAGACAAGAGAAGAGTTAAAGGCTCTTACAGATGAAAAAGAAATCGAAGATCGTTTTTATCGTTCTTTGGAATTTGGTACCGGTGGACTTCGTGGTGTAATTGGAGCAGGTACAAACCGTATGAATATTTACACCGTTCGCCAGGCTACACAGGGTCTTGCTAATTATATTATTTCTCAGGGAGGACAGGATAAGGGTGTCGCTATTGCTTATGATAGCCGAATCATGTCTCCTGAATTTTCAAAAGAAGCAGCACTTTGCTTAAATGCAAATGGAATTAAGACTTATCGTTTTGAATCTCTTCGCCCTACACCAGAACTTTCATTTGCTGTTAGGGAATTAGGTTGTATCGCAGGTATTGTTGTTACAGCCAGTCATAATCCTCGTGAATATAATGGATACAAAGTTTATTGGGAGGATGGAGCACAGATTACACCTCCTCACGATAAAAATATCTTAGCAGAGGTAGCAAAGGTTACAGATTTACATACCTGTAAAACTATGAGCCGTGAGGAAGCTAGAGAAAAAGGCCTATATGTAAATATCGGAGAGAAAATTGATGATTTATACATGAAGGAATTAAAGAAACAGTCCATCCATCCAGATGTAATCCGCGAGATGGCAAAAGACTTTACCATTGTTTATACACCATTAAATGGTACTGGAAACAAGCCAGTTCGTCGTGTATTAAAGGAACTTGGTTTCGAGAAAGTTTATGTTGTACGTGAGCAGGAAGCTCCAGATGGAAACTTCCCTACCTTACCTTATCCAAATCCAGAAGATCCAAATGCATACAAGTTGGCATTAGAGCTTGCAAAGGAAGTAGATGCAGATATTATTTTGGCAACAGATCCTGATGCAGATCGTCTAGGAGTTTATTGTAAGGATACAAAGACCGGGGAATATGTTTCCTTTACAGGAAATATGTCAGGTATGTTAATTGCTGAGTACATCTTAAGAGAACGTACCTTAGAAAAGACAATGCCACCTCATCCAGCATTGGTTGAGACTATTGTTACAACAGATATGGCAAAGGTCATTGCAGCTGATTATAACGTTCATCTTATTGAAGTATTAACAGGATTTAAGTTCATTGGTGAGCAGATTAAATTCTTCGAAGAAAACCAGAGTTATCACTATGTATTTGGTTTGGAAGAATCTTATGGCTGCCTGGCAGGAACCTATGCAAGAGATAAGGATGCCTGTGTTGCTGTTATGTTGCTTTGCGAAGTTGCAGCATTTTATAAAAAGCAGGGAAAGACTCTTTGGGATGCTATGCTTGATATGTATGAAAAGTATGGATATTTCAAAGAAGGACTTCATACTATTACCTTAAAGGGTATGGATGGAGCTAATCAGATTAAAGCTATGATGGACAAGGCTCGTCAGAATCCTCCAATGGAATTGGCAGGTCTTAAGGTAGAAGCTGTAAGAGACTATACAAAGGATGAAAGAAAAGACTGTAAGACCGGAGCGGTTACAGCTACAGGATTGCCAAATTCCAATGTATTGTACTATGAGCTTTCAAATAATTCATGGTGCTGTATTCGTCCTTCTGGAACAGAGCCAAAGATTAAGTTCTACTTCGGTGTGAAGGGTGAGTCTCTAGAAGACAGCGAAAAGAAATTGGATGCATTAAGAGATGCATTAATTCAGTTTATGGAGTAATCATGAAAAAAACACTAACCTTAGTGGTACCAGCTTATAATGAACAAGAGGCGTTACCGATTTTCTACGATGAGGCAATGCGAGTATATGAGACATCTCTTAAGGATAAAGTGGAATTAGAATTTTTATTCATTGATGATGGATCAAAAGACGATACAATGGCAGTGATTCATAAGCTTAATGAATCAGATCATCGAGTGCACTATGTTTCCTTTTCCAGAAACTTTGGGAAGGAAGCAGCAATCTATGCCGGTCTTGAGAATGCAGCCGGAGAATATGTAGCGATTTTAGATGCGGATTTACAGGATCCGCCGGCACTACTTCCGGAAATGCTTCGCATTGTAGAAGAAGAACACTATGACTGTGTAGGTTCCCGTAGAGTAACAAGAAAGGGAGAACCACCCATTCGTTCGTTCTTTGCCAGACAGTTTTATAAGTTGATGGGAAAGATATCTCAAACTGAAATTGTAGACGGCGCTAGAGATTTTCAGCTTATGAATAAAAAAGTAGTAAATGCGATTTTATCCATGGGAGAATACAATCGATTCTCCAAAGGAATCTTTGGTTGGATCGGGTTTAAAAAGAAATGGTTAGAATATGAAAATATTGAGCGTGCAGCTGGAGAGACCAAATGGTCTTTTTGGAAACTGTTTATTTACGCTTTAGATGGAATTATTGCTTTTTCAACAGCTCCACTAATTGTCTCATCTGTTATGGGTGTGGTGATGTGTCTGGTAGCGTTTTTGGCAATCATATTCATTATTGTTCGAACCCTTATTTTTGGTGATCCCACTTCAGGCTGGCCATCTATGGTTTGTATTATTGTATTAATAGCGGGTATTCAGCTTTTAAGCATTGGTATTTTAGGACAGTATATGGCAAAGACCTATTTGGAAACAAAGAATCGTCCAAAGTATCTTATTGAGGAAGCAAAGTTAAAAGACAAAGAGGTTTTATAAAGGAGGCGTTATATGCCAATTCCGAAAATCGATATAGAAAAATCGAAAGAAGCGCTACAAAAGGCAGCAGGGACTGTTAGCGAAAAAGTGTCAGAGGCAGCAGGAACAGTTTCCGGGAAGGTAAGTGAGACTTTAGAAAGCGTTGGAAATGATAATGGATTTAACCATCCAGACGAGTTCCGCGATGGCTTTATGCTACATGGAGCCCTGGCAAAAGAAGGATACGATTGGTGGTGGCATTCATTTACCGGTCACAATGTAAAAACTGGAGAAGAGAAGGCTTTCTTTATTGAGTTTTTTACCATTAATCCGGAATTAGGCGGAGACGAGCCTGTTTTTGGTCAAATGCCGGGAAACAAGGAAGCAGGGATTCGCCCAAGCTATATGATGGTAAAGGCTGGAGCCTGGGGCGAAGATGCAGCTCAGTTACATCGATTCTTTGGTTGGGACCATGTAACGGTAAAAGATGAAGTTCCTTTTATGATTAGTGCAGATGAGTGCTTCTGTTCGGAAACCAGAACCATGGGACGAATTGAACTCTCCGATGTGGATGTGAAGAATCATCCAGAGTATTTATCCGATGCAGGAAAGATGTTCTGGGATTTACAGATTGATAAAAAGATTGCCTTTAATGTTGGATATGGTGCTGGTTGGGCACTTCGTGAAATGGAAGCGTTCCAAATGTTTTGGCATGCCCAAGGAATGAAGACGGCATATTCTGGAACAGTTATTTGGAATGGCGAAGAATACAAGGTTACCCCGGAAGATTGCTATGGATATGCGGATAAGAATTGGGGAAGTGATTTCACCAGCCCTTGGATTTGGCTTACTTCGAACAATATGGTTAGTAAACTAACAGGAAAACGACTAGAGAATTCCGTAATTGATATTGGAGGAGGTCGTCCGAAGGTTGGCCCATTTGCCATTGAAGGAAAATTACTATCTGCTTTATGGTATGAGGGACAGCCACTAGAGTTTAATTTCTCAAAGTTTTGGACTCTTACAAAGACAAAGTTTAAGATTCAGGATAAAAAAGAGCGTATTGTTTGGCATGTAGATCAGGAAACACCTATGCATAAGATTAAGGTGGAAATCTCCTGCCAGAAAAAAGATATGCTTAAGATTCGTTATGAATCACCAGACGGAGGATTTCGACATACAGATCTTTGGAATGGTGGAAATGGTGAAGGAACCATTCAGTTATACAAGAAGAACATCTCAGTTAAGAATAAATGGGAATGGGAACTTGTAGATGATATTGAAGTAAAAAATGTGGGCTGTGAATATGGTGAGTATCCGAAAGGAACGGTTGAACCGGAGGTGCCCAAAGAATTAAAAGATAAATTTAAAAAATAAAATGAAGAGGAGGCTATTTTAGCTTCCTCTTTAGAACTTTAAAGGAGAACACATGGACGTATTAAATTTAGAACCAAAGGAAGTATTTCGTTATTTTAAGGAGATGTCTGATATCCCCAGACCATCCTATAAAGAAAAGGCAATCAGTGATTATTTGGTAGCTTTTGCAAAAGAGCATCAGTTGGAATATTACCAGGATAAGCTGTTTAATGTCATTATGATTAAGGAAGCAAGTGTTGGATATGAAGATAAGCCGGCAATCATTTTACAGGGCCATATGGATATGGTCTGTGAAACAGCTCCAGATTGTACCAAGGACATGGACAAAGAGGGATTAGATCTAGAGGTGGAAGGAGACTTTTTATCTGCAAAGGGAACTACTCTTGGAGCAGATGATGGTATTGCAGTAGCTTATGCATTAGCTCTCTTATCTGATGAGACACTAAAACATCCTCGCCTTGAGTTTGTTTGTACGGTATCTGAAGAAGTGGGCATGGATGGAGCAAGAGAAATTGATTGTTCTATGTTAAAGGGAAAACTTCTTTTAAACATGGATAATGAAAAAGAAGGACAGGTATTAGCTAGTTGTGCCGGCGGTGGTACTGCTCGTATTACCTTCCCGGTTTCAAGAGAAAAGAGTCTTTCTGGCGATGAAGTTGCAGTAGAGATTTCACTGCTTGGTGGACGTGGTGGACACTCTGGAGATGAGATTGATAAAGGTAGAGGAAATGCTTCTATCTTAATGGGAAGAATTCTTCGCCACGTTGCTACAGTTTCAGACTTTAAGCTTATATCTGTTACAGGAGGAAGCAAGGATAATGCCATTCCTCGTGAGGCAAGAGTACAAATTGCTCTTTCCAAAGCAAATGTGGAAGCAGTGAAAAAGGCAGTGGCAACCTCTTCAGAAGAAATCGCTTTAGAATTTGCAAAAACAGATAGTGGATTACATGCCACCTGCGAAGAGACAGAAGCAAAATTTGCACCATTTACGAAAGAAGTCAGTGATCAGTATATGTTATTACTTGCTTCATTACCAAATGGTATCCGAAGAATGTCTAGAGATATTGAGGGATTGGTAGAGACTTCTTTAAATTTAGGTATTAACAATACAGAAGAAGATAAGGTAGTGATTGGATATTCTGTAAGAAGTTCTGTTGGCAGCTCCTATACAGCCCTTGTAGAAAAACTAAAGTTTATCTGTGAAGGTATGGGCTGCAAGGTAGAGATGTACGGCGAATACCCGGCATGGGAATTTGTTGAGGGGTCAAAATTCCGCGAAAAATTACAGAAGGTATATAAAGATATGTTTGGTGAAGAATTAAAGATTTGTGCCATTCATGCAGGAGTAGAATGTGGTCTTTTGTCTGCGAAGATCGAAGGATTAGATGCAATCTCTATGGGACCAAACATCTATGACATCCATACTCCAGATGAGCGTTTATCCATTTCTTCAGCAAAGCGCGGCTATGAGTTCGTTCGAAAAGTAATTGAGGAGATTTAGGATTTCCTTTATACTTTAAGTGATATGAAAAAGAAGGTAATGTTGGGAGGTATTTTCTATGAGAATTGGACTTTTAACTAGTGGAGGGGATTGTCAGGCATTAAACGCTGCTATGCGTGGTGTTGTAAAAGGTCTGGCAAACAATATTGAAAATTTGGAAGTATATGGCTTTTTCAATGGATATAAAGGCCTAATCTACAGTGATTATCGCTTACTTACAAGTAAGGATTTCTCTGGAATTTTAACAAAGGGTGGTACGATTTTAGGATCCTCACGTTGTCCATTTAAGGAAATGCGAATACCCGATGAAAATGGCCTGGATAAGGTAGAAGCTATGAAGTCTACCTACTACAAGTTAAACCTGGATTGTTTAGTAGTTCTTGGTGGAAACGGTTCTCAAAAATCTGCGAATTTACTTCGTGAAGAAGGATTAAATGTGATTCATCTTCCGAAGACAATTGATAACGATATTTATGGAACAGATATGACCTTTGGTTTTTACAGTGCTATTGATGTAGCCTGTGATGCCATCGATCGTATTCATACAACAGCCGCATCTCACAACCGAGTATTCATTGTGGAAGTTATGGGTCATAAGGTTGGATGGTTAACCTTGTATTCCGGCGTGGCTTCAGGTGCAGATATTATTTTGTTACCTGAGATTCCATACGATGAAAAATACATCATTGACGCCATTAACCGTCGTCACAAAGATGGTAAGGGATTTACCATTATTGCTGTTGCGGAAGGTGCAATTTCCAAAAAAGAAGCAGAACTTACCAAGAAGGAATTAAAGAAAAAGCGTGAGAAGGAAGTACATCCATCAGCCGCTTATCGTATTGCAAAGCTGGTAGAAGAAAAGACCGGAGCAGAAGCAAGAGTAACAGTACCGGGACACACTCAGCGTGGTGGAAGTCCCTGTCCTTATGATCGAGCCTTATGTACCAGACTTGGATCAGCTGCAGCAAAAGCCATCATGGATCAAAAATATGGAAATATGGTTGCCATTATTAATGGTGAGACCAAGTTAGTTCCATTAGAAGAAGTTGCTGGTAAGTTAAAGGGTGTAGATCCAAAATGTAAGATGATTAAAGAAGCCAAATTTATGGGAATCAGCTTCGGTGATGAATAATTGGCTTTCATCTAAAAAATAAAAACAGACGGAAAAGAGGAATCCCATGTCTTATATGGCATTGTATCGAAAATTCCGACCTCAGGAATTTTCAGAAGTAAAAGGTCAGGATCATATCGTGACCACATTGAAAAATCAAATAAAAACAAACCGTATTGGACATGCGTATTTATTTACAGGGACCCGTGGAACGGGAAAGACCACCATGGCAAAACTGTTTGCAAAAGCAGTAAACTGTGAAAATCCTCTAGAGGACGGCAGTCCTTGTGGAGAATGTGCCTGTTGCAAAGCAGCCAATGATGGAAATTCCTTAAATGTGATCGAGTTAGATGCAGCTGCTCATAACGGTGTAGATGATATCCGTCAGATTATTGAAGAGGTTGCTTATCCGCCATCTCAGGGAAAATACAAAGTATACATCGTAGATGAGGTTCACGAGTTGTCCGGTTCAGCATTTAATGCGTTTTTAAAAACTCTTGAAGAACCACCATCATATGTAATTTTTATTTTAGCCACAACAGAAGTCCATAAGATTCCAATTACCATTATGTCTCGTGTGCAGCGCTATGATTTTCGTCGAATCTCTATAGAGACAATTTCTGCCAGACTTCGGGAATTATGTGATGCAGAAGAAATCACAGTGGAGGATAAAGCATTAAATTACATCGCCAAAGTGGGAGATGGATCTATGCGAGATTCGATTTCTCTTTTGGATCAATGTATTGCTTTTTACATTGGAGAAGATCTGACCTACGACAAAGTATTAAAAACCTTAGGGGCTGTGGATACGGAGATCTTTTCCAAATTACTTCGAGCAGTGATTCATCACAATGCCAATGAGGCTATTTCTATTGTAGAAGAAGTGGTAATACTTGGGCGAGAACTAGAGCAATTTGTTATGGATTTCATATGGTATTTAAGAAATCTTATGCTCTTGTCTGGTGGAGAACATATGGAGGATGCCCTTGATATGTCCTCTGAAAATTTAGCTCTTTTAAAAGAGGAATCCGCTATGGTAGAATTGGACGTGATTCTTCGTTATATTCGAGTAATGTCAGAGCTTTTAGGCCAGATGAAATACTCTTCTCAAAAGAGAGTGTTGTTAGAGATTGCCATAGTAAAGCTTTGTTCACCACAGACAGAAGAGGATTTTGGCTCTATCTTAGATCGTCTAAATGCATTAGAAGACAAGATGGAGGAAGGAATTCCTATGGCAGTGGCACCACAGAGTGGAGCAGGAATGCCGCAGGCGACAGAGCCAATTAAGAAAAAGGAATTCCCAAAGGCTGTACCGGAGGAAGTGAAAAAGACACTGCAGGAGTGGAAACACTTTTTGGCGGAATTGGATAGTGGCCTGGTAAGGGCTGCACTTCAAAAGGCAAAGCCAACGGTAGAAGAGGACGGATCATTTATTATTGTTTTTGACGCGCATGACAGTGTACAAAAAACGAACTATGATACCTGCTCGAATTTCGAAGGATATCTAAAATCCAGATTAAACGATTTTATGCAACTTCAAATTCCATTAAAGCTGGTATTGAATAATTCCGGTGTGAGTAGCGATCGAATTTATCCAGATGCACTCTCACATTTTGCAGAGGAAAATGACGTTAAAATAGATGTAGAAGATTTTTAAGGAGGATGAAAAAAATGGCAAAAAGAGGAGGATTTCCCGGAGGAATGGGAATGCCCGGAAATATGAATAATCTGATGAAACAGGCACAGAAGATGCAGCGTCAGATGGAAGAAAGCCAGAAAGAATTAGAAACAAAAGAAGTGACTGCTGCAGCAGGTGGCGGCGCAGTTAAGGTAACAGTTTCAGGAAAGAAAGAAGTTACCAAAGTAGAGTTACAGGAAGAAGTAGTAGATCCGGAGGATATCGAAATGCTTCAGGATCTTATTATGGCAGCGACCAACGAAGCACTTCGTCAGATTGAAGAAATGTCTCAGGCACAGATGTCTCAGATTACTGGCGGACTTGGCGGCTTAATGTAAGGAGTTTTTTGTGGAATATTATAGTGAGCAAATTTCACAACTAATTGCAGAGTTATCTTCATTACCAAGTATCGGTTCAAAATCAGCTCAGCGCCTGGCATTTCATATTTTGCATATGCCTCATGCTGATGTAAAACGTCTTTCAGAAACGATTTTATCCGCAAGGGAGAATGTCCGTTTTTGTAAAGAGTGTTTTACCTTAACGGATCAG
Organism: Lachnospiraceae bacterium; assembly: GCA_024692825.1. GTDB lineage: Bacteria > Bacillota > Clostridia > Lachnospirales > Lachnospiraceae > JAILEN01. The sequence continues at coordinate 35,639 of JAILMB010000129.1, forward strand.
GATATTTGTCCGATTTGTGCAGATGAAAAAAGAGATCATCACACCATTATGGTGGTGGAAGATTCTAGGGATATGGCGGCATATGAGCATACGAAGGAGTATAAGGGCGTATACCATGTACTTCATGGAGCTATCTCACCGATGCAAGGCATTGGACCGGATGATATTCGTTTAAAAGAGCTGATGGCGCGATTACAATCGGATGTGGATGAAGTCATTATTGCTACCAATTCATCCTTAGAGGGTGAAACTACAGCAATGTATATCAGCAAGCTGGTAAAACCTACAGGTATTAAGGTGAGTCGTATTGCCAGCGGAGTTCCGGTAGGTGGCGATTTGGAAAACACTGATGAGATTACGTTGCTACGAGCGTTAGAAGGTCGTACAGAATTATAATAATCTGAACGCTCTTCGGGGCTAAAGAAAAATAAGAAAGTTTCCGAAACATATTACAGAAATGGTGAGTTTGACTTGCCTACAGAGAGTAATTGGCGGAAACGGATTTCAAAAGAGCCAAGGCATGGATGCTTCCATTTGCGGAGGTTCTTTTTTATGCAAATAAATGAATTAAAAAATCTTATGTTGGCTGGAGCCAACAATCAAATAAATCAGCAGATTTCCCCAATGGGAAATACTCAGAGTGAAGAGGAGGTAAAAGGAAATACTCCTCTTAGAAGCATATCTTTAAAAAATCCATTTTACGAAAAAAATGATATAGAGCAGAATAATGCAGCGAAGGATTTTGAAGACGCAAAAAACAGCGGGCTTAACGCAAAAGAAATAAAAAACAAAATGGTGTTGAATTCGGAACATATGACCCATGGAGAGTATTCTACCTTAGAGGAGGATGGATATCATCCTATGGATATGGATGAAAAAGAGTTTGTAACTATTGCGGATAAAATACGTGTGCAACTGGCAAAAGGCGGCATGGATGTTTCTGTTACAGGTGGGTTGTCAGAAGCGGCAGTGGAAGATCCCATGATGGAAAAGGCAATTGATAATGCAATGAAAAAAGCAGGAGAATTATCGAATCTGTCTGAGGATAACATGCTTTATCTAGTAAAAAATGAGATGGAGCCAACCATTGACAATTTGTTTCAGGCAGAGTATTCACAGGGACAAGGAGCAGTAAATCCTGCAGAGGCAGTGACGATTGATTTTACAAAGCCAGAAATGTCAGGACTTTTAGAGCAGGTATCTTCCGTTATAACGGAGGCAGGATTTGAGGCAGATAGCATGCAGCTTCAGAATGCTGCTTTATTAATTGAAAATGATATTCCCGTGACAGAGGGATCGATTTCTTATTTAAACCAGTTACAAACCACAGATTTACTTTTAGATCCGGCACAGGTCTCTCAAGCAATTTTAACTTCTATTGAAGAGGGACAGATGCCAAAGGATGCCTATTTGATGGAGGGATATTCTCTTTATGATCAGGCAGTAGAAGCAGATGTGTATTTCAAAGAAACTTCTGCAGAAGAAATCGCTACAGCTTCTATTATGGAGGATAATGTGGCAGCGCTACGCAAGGTAGAAGAAATTCGCTTAATGATGACGGTAGAGGCGAATTACTCTATGTTAAAACAGGGGATAATCATCGATACTATGGATTTAGAGACCTTAGTAGAAAACTTAAAAACTCAGGAAGCAGAGAGTGCTACAGAGGTCAAGGCAGCAAATGTTCTTGAAATAAAGAATGAGATTCAATCTTATCCTGTTGATTTATTAGGGGGATTTCGGACTAAAGATAGTATTGATTCGGCCACCTTATCAGATATGCAGACTTCTGGTGCGATTCTTCAAGCAAAATATCAAACAGCAGGTCAGCACTACGAAACTATGCAGACCCAGGTGCGTAGGGATTTAGGAGATTCTATCTCTAAAGCGTTCCAAAATGTTGATGATATTTTAAAAGATTTAGGATTGGATACTACAGAGGCAAATGAACGGGCCGTTCGAATTTTAGGGTACAATTCCTTAGAGATAACAGAAGAAAATGTGGCTCTTATGAAGTACGGGGATGAAACAGTTCAAACTGCGTTTAAGGCTTTAACGCCAAAGACAGTGACTTCTATGATTAAAGAAGGCTATAATCCTTTGGATATGAGTCTTTCTGATTTGATTCAAAAAGCAAAAGAACTTTCCTCTGAGGAAGGAAGTACATCTGGAAATAATAATCAAAACGCTTCTGAAAAAGATGCAGAGAATTTTGCAGCGTTTTTATGGAAATTAGAGCGTCAGAATGGAATTACAGAAGAGCAACGACAGAGCTACATCGGAGTATACCGACTCCTGCATCAGGTAGAAGCAACGGATGGAGCAGTGATAGGTCAACTCCTTCATCAAGGGGCAGATTTGACACTTCGAAATATGATGGGGGCAGTACGAACAAAAAAGAATACCAATATGGATTACACCGTAGACGATGATTTTGGTGGAGTAGATAGCATTACCTCTTCTTTATCAATTACGCAACAAATTGAAACGGCCTTTATGACCATGCGTACCTCTGATGCGAAAGATGTGATCTCGCCAGAGAAGATGATGCAATTTGATAATGAAGCAGATTATATGAATATGAATCCGGATCAGTTTGCCTCTGCTTTGGAGCAAATGGAGGATAATGAAGAAGAAAAGGCTTATCAACAGGAGCAAATTACTCGTATGCAACAGGCGGTTACATCTGAAGAAAAGGTATATCAGATGTTACATCAGATGGATTTTCCAACAACGCCGGCATATCTTGAAGCCTGGTCCCAGTATATGAATAATCGAAATCAGATGTTTAAAAATCTGGCAAAGAATTTAAATTCAGAGCGAGAGGTATTTTCTGAAATAGGAGACAGTATCGATTTTGATGATTTAGATATGGCCTTACAGACAACCATGGAAGATATTATTGAAGCCATGGGAGAGGCGTCAAAGACACCGGAAGAAATGGCTGAAGCCCAGGAGAAATTGGCAGAAACAGCAGAAAATGTCATGAGAAACATGATGGTGGAAAAGAATGTTACATCTATTGATGTTCGTGGAATGAAAATTTCTGTAAAACAGCTTCAAATGTTAGGAAAACGAGCAAGAGAAACGGAGCAGTTTGCCATTCCTATTATGGTTGCCGATGAATATGGAAATATGTCTTTAAAAATCGTTCGTGGAAAAGAGGAAGATAAGGGGCAGGTAGACATTACCTTGGATATGGAAACAACAGGTGCAGTTTCAGCCACATTTAAGTATGAAGGAAACTCATTGGATGGTTCCATTACCACCTCATCTCAAAATACAAGAGAGCTTTTATCACAGAGAATGGCTGAAATTGCATCAGCAATGCAAAAAGCAGCAGAGATGCCGGTGTCCTTAAGCTTTGGTTGGGATGAAACTACAGATGCCAATGAAATCGACGAAGAAGGAGATTACGATTTTGAAACGACAACAGAGAAAAGATCGATCCAGACCACAAAATTATATGGCATAGCAAGAGCTTTTATTACCAGTTTTGGAGAGATTACGGCATAAAAAGGATTGGATTTTTCCCTTAAGTTTTGAGGGAAGTTTCCGATATATACAATAGAGACAAGGATTGTCAAAAGAATGCATGGAAGCATTTTGGTTTCACGCTACTTTTGGCAATTTTTTTATGATAGAGAGGTACACTTATGAAGGTAAACAATAATATTTCGGCAGTAATTACAAACAATCAGTTACTTCGTACAGAGGATTCTTTGGCTCAGTCCATGGAGCGACTTTCCTCAGGTCTTAAAATAAATCATGCAAAGGACAATCCGTCAGGAATGGCCATTTCTAATAAAATGCAGGCTCAGATTAACGGTTTGGATCAGGCATC
>JAILMB010000166.1 GCA_024692825.1 Lachnospiraceae bacterium
TATTAGAGGAACTACCCCTAGGATAAGATTGACGGATTTCTGATGATAAATTTTTTGTATTGCACCCGTTGTTTGAAAAGAATAGAAAATAGCTATTCTTAACTTCCTTTTTGTGGAAATATATGATATTTTATTTCTAAATATGTAGAAAGAAGGAGACAACATGGAAAAGAAAAACACAAAAAAAATAGTCATTGGTGGGGTAGTACTTGTAGCATTATTAGCAGTATTTCTTATTTGCTATAACGTATTCTCTCAGAAAGCAACTGCAGGAAGCAAGAATGTTGTAATTGAAGTAGTAAACAGCGAAGGCGAAGAGACTACTTATGATGTAAATACAGATGCTGAGTATTTAAAAGAAGCTATGGATGAGTTAGCTGAAAGCGATGACAGCTTTTCTTATAGCGGAACTGATAGCGATTACGGAATTATGGTGGAAGTTATCAATGGTGAACAGGCAATTTACGAAGAAGATAACGCTTATTGGTCATTATATGTAAATGATGAATATGGTCAGTATGGTGCCGATCAGCAGCCAGTTACTGATGGAGATACCTATTCTTGGAAATATGAGTCAGCTAACTAGGTAGAATGGAAGAAAAAGAGAAACGATTTAGTGTCAAAGATATAGCAGTAATGGGGCTGATGGTGGCTGTTATCGAAGTCTGTAAAATGGCCCTTAGCTTTGCTCCGAATATCGAACTGACTACCTTTTGGCTCATAATGTTTACAAAGCACTATGGGAAAAAGGTGGCCTTAATCGTACCAGCTATGATTTTACTTGAAGGTATGATGTACGGAGTGAATGTTTGGTGGATAATGTATGCGTACATATGGCCGTTATTAGTGATACTAGCATATCTGTTTCGCAAAGTGGATTCTACGATTTTTTGGGCTATCTTCTCAGGTATATTTGGTCTTTGCTTTGGCTTACTTTGCTCTATTACCTATTTTGTTATAGGCGTAAGTGGTGGAAGCGTAATGGCAGGCATAAGTACCGCCTTTTCCTGGTGGGTTGCAGGTATCATGTGGGATGTGGTTCATTGCGTAGGTAATTTTACCTTAATGTTTATTTTGTATTATCCAATCGAAAATGTATTAAAGAGACAAAAATAATAAAACCAGTCAGGGATACTTAAAAAAGTACCTTGACTGGTTTTTACTTTGTATCCTATAGATAAAAAGGCTAATCCCGGTTTCGTCCACCAAAGAGTAGGACGAGACGAAGTAACTGAAGAATGGCTGCTGCAGCTGAGGCTACATAGGTTAGTGCAGCTGCGCCTAATACTTTCTTTGTATAGCGAGCCTCCTCGGAATCTAAAATGCCTATTTCCTGAAGAATATGATCTGCTCTTCGAGAGGCATTAATCTCTACAGGAAGGGTTACAATTTGAAATAATACCGAAAATCCAAACACTAGAATTCCTAGATTGATGAGATAGGCACTTGTGGAACTGTTAATAAAAAGTCCAATAATGATTAAGGGCCATGCGGCGTAAGAGCCGATATTTGCAGCTGGAACCAGGGCGGTTCTCAAATTCAGTGGAACATAACCTTTATGATGCTGAATGACGTGGCCACATTCATGTGCGGCTACTGATACAGCAGCAACAGAAGTGGAATTGTAAACAGAATCTGAAAGATTAACCACCTTTGTAGATGGATTGTAATGGTCGGTTAGATTCCCACGTACGTGTTCGATGGTTACATCGGTAATGCCGGCATAACGAAGAATTCGTTCGGCTGTTTCCCGTCCGGTCAGATTCGTTCTGCTGCGTACCTTTGAGTATCGATTAAAGGTGGATGTCACCAGACCTTGTGCAATTAAGCAAATTACAGCACCGATTAAGACTAAAATGTAGGTTGGATCTATATAATATCCATATCCATAATATCCCATAATTTTTCCTCCATAGCTAATATTAAAGATATTATATCAGATTCGAAGAAGAGTAATTCTTAAATTTTTGTGAAAATTCCCTCTATTTTTTCATAATTCAACGAAAAAACTTTCCTTTTCAATTAATTCCAGAAGGGATATAATATGATAATCAGGGAGAGTCGCAATATGGAGAGATTACGAAGAATTAATGAGAGATTTTTAACAGATATTCTCTTTAAAATAATTAGGGATGCTTTTTTGAATTTATCACCGGTATTTATGATTGGTGGTATTGTGATTATGCTAATCAATCTCCCGTTTGAAGGATATCAGGCCTTCATTTCCTATGCATTTCATGGGATAATTCATGAAATGCTCAATGTTCTATATAAAGTTACCTTTGGTATGGCGGCTTTATATCTTGTTGTAACGGTGGGGTATAGTTTTTGTGTGAACACCAATAATATGGATGATTTGATTCCTACCGTATTAACCGGAGTTTCCAGCTTTTTCATTGTAACAGACATATTTAACTGTGAGGGAAAAATGGATGCGTTCGGTGTACAGGGGGTATTCGTGGCCATCCTCACTGGATGTATTTCCGCAAAGATGTTAAATCTGTTATTAAGATACCGAAAAGAGCGGCATCAACCAGGCATTATGATGTCGGATTTACGATTCTACAAAGCCATTAGTTACATTCCGTTTTTAGTGATTGTAATTATGGTCTTTTTGATTATAGATACGACGATTTGTAATCTTACGGGAGAACCAAATTTATATGCCCTTGAGGTTGATGGGATTACCTATTTATTCTCCTTGTCAGGAGATTCCTTTGGGACTGCCCTTAGCATGACCATTGTAAACAGTGTGTTGTGGTTCTTTGGAATTCACGGGAGCAATGTCATTGAGCCGGCCATGGCGAGAATTTTTACTCCTTTACTAGAAGAAAATATTGCAGCTGTTGGGATGGGACTACAGCCTGAACATGTATTTAGCAAGGCATTTTTTGACTTGTTTATTTTAATGGGCGGTTGTGGAACGAGCTTTTCACTTCTTTTGGCGATTTTATTTTTCTCGAAGAAAAAATCCACTAGGGATATTGCAAAGGTGGCAACGCTTCCAATGATATTTAACATCAATGAAATTATGGTGTTTGGAACGCCTTTGATTTTCAATCCCTATTTGTTTATCCCTTTTTTAATTGTACCAGTGGTAGCTTTGGTGATTGCTTATGGAGCGATTTCTCTTGGAATTGTTCCTATGATAACGGCAGAGGTAAGCTGGACTACTCCGGTCATCCTGAGCGGATATTTAGGAACGGGTTCTATTAGAGGAAGCCTGCTTCAGCTGATAATACTTATTGTAGGTATGTTTATTTACAGGCCTTTTTTAAAGAAGTATGAAGAACAATCTGTGGATGAAACCGTCATCCTATACAACAAGCTTGTGAAGTATTTACAAAACAGTGAGGATGAAGTCCGTTTGATTACCTTAACGGAACGCACAGATGATATGGGAACCTTTGCCAGAGGCTTTCAATCAGAGATTCGTAGTGCCATTGAGAAAAATGAGATGACAATGTACTACCAACCACAGTTTAGTCCTGATGGGGAATGCGTGGGAGCAGAGGCGTTGCTTCGATGGTTCCATCCGGATTTGGGAGAAGTGTATCCACCACTCATTATTCAATTAGCAGAAGAGGGCGGTTTCAATAATTCTCTAGAGGTTTCTATTTTGAAGCGCACGATTGAGGATGCAAAGGAGATTCGACAGCAAACGGGATTTGATAAAAAGATTAGCGTAAATGTATCTGGTGGAGTTATTCAAACAAAGCCCTATGTGAAGGCGCTGGAACATCATATCAAGCATCATAATTTTAACGAAGGGGAGATTTGCCTGGAAATTACGGAACAAAAGGCGATGCTTTCTAAAGAGTCAGCTTATGTTTCACTGGAGGATATTCGTAAAATGGGCTACTTACTCGCTATCGATGATTTTTCCATGGGCCATACTTCGCTGAAGTATTTGATGGTTCACCATTTCGATATCGTAAAAATGGATGGGGCATTGGTTAGAGGTCTTACCTCTGGAGCAAAAGAAAGAGTAACGGATTTGGTTCGTTCCATTATTGATTTATCCAATCAGTTGGGATTCGATGTTGTCGCGGAATATGTAGAGACACAGGAACAAAGAGATGTTCTTCACTGTTTGGGATGTGATATCTATCAAGGATGGTATTATGCAAAGGCACTCAAAAAAGAAGATTTTATTCAATTATTAAAAGAAAAAGCAAAGTAAAACGAAACACCACCTGGGACTAAGGTTCACCTCTATTAACGAAGTGATTTAGTTCCAAGTGGTGTTTTAATATATCCTTTGTTATTGAGAGAGTGGGGAATAACAAAGGTTAATAGGTGAAGGTACGCTTCTTCGGAGGAGCATAGGTGATAGGCTGCTGATTTTCGGAATGAACGTATACAGCGCCAAACTGCTCTTCGAAGGATTCTTCCTTTGACTCTTTTTTTGGTTTCGTTGAAGTTTTTGCTATTTTTTTCTTTTCGTCTTGATCGTTCCGATTCATTGCTGTCATCATAACCGGTGCGACCATGCTTGTGAATCCATCCATGTAACACACCTCCTTAAAAATCGTCCAATCCTTGGACTCCCTATCACAGGGAAACTAACGGTGTACCGGTTCTTCTATTTTTTATATCGGATAGAATTTTGAAAACTTAACAAATAATCTGAAAATATTATAAAAAAATAAAATAAAACAGATAATAAACGGGAGGGGAGAAAAATTTTGAAAGAGAACAAAAGTAGGATTTTGTAACTATACCTTTTGGGAATTCTTTGCTATAATCTCACATAGTATAAATAAGAAAGAGGGATTTTATGAGTGCGATTGCAGTAAAAGAAGTGAAAGAACGCGTCATTGCAGACAATGATGCAGTAGCAGAAAGCGTACGAAATAAACTAAAAGATAAAAAGGTGTTTCTTGTAAATCTAATGGCATCACCAGGCGCTGGAAAGACAACGACTTTAGTTCGAACCATTGAAGCTCTTCAACCAGAATATAAGGTTGGTGTTATGGAAGCTGATGTGGATTCCAAGGTGGACGCTGAGACGATTCAAAAAACAGGAGCAAAGGTGATTCAGCTTCATACTGGTGGAAGCTGCCATATGGATGCGGACATGACAGAACGTGGCTTAGAATCATTGGGGTATGATGATTTAGATGTTGTGTTTTTGGAAAATGTTGGAAACCTTGTTTGTCCTGCAGAGTTTGATGTTGGAGCAGCAAAAAAGGTAATGATTTTATCTGTTCCGGAAGGCCATGATAAGCCATTGAAATATCCTTTGATGTTTACAGTTAGCGAATGTCTGTTGATTAACAAGATTGACACCGCGCCAGTATTTGATTTTGACATGGATTTACTAAAGAGTTATGTAGAGAAATTAAATCCCGACATGCCAATCATTCCGGTTTCTTCTTTAAAAGGAGATGGATTTGAACAGTGGATTTCCTGGTTGAAAAATGAAATCGAAGCATGGAAGGAGAATGACTAATGGCTAGAGTAATCGAGTTAAATAAAAGCGTGACAGAGTCAAATGATAAAGATGCAGAGGAACTTCGTTCTGATTTAAAGGAACAGGGTGTATTTTTAGTAAACATTATGAGTTCTCCGGGCTCAGGAAAAACTACACTTTTATCCCGTACTATTTCTGATATGAAAGAGACTACGAATATTGCAGTATTAGAGGCAGATATTGATTCTGATGTGGATGCAGTGAAGATTGAGGATCTTGGTGCAAAAGCAGTACAGGTTCACACAGATGGAATGTGCCATATGGATGCAGGCATGACACGTCGAGGAATGGAAGGTATGGACCTTGATGGAGTACAGCTGGCATTTTTGGAAAATGTAGGGAATTTAATTTGTCCTGCAGAATTTGATACAGGAGCTCATAAAAATGTTATGATATTATCTGTACCGGAAGGTGATGATAAGCCATTGAAATATCCTTTGATGTTTTCTATGGCAGATGCCCTTCTTATTACAAAGATGGACACCAAGGAGTATTTTACTTTTGACTTGGATTTGTGCATCGATCACGTAAAGAAGCTAAACAAAGACATTCAGATTTTCCCAGTGTCTGCAAAGACAGGAGAGGGAATGGATGCTTGGGAAAACTGGCTGCGTGATAATTTATTTTAGTTGAAATGTAAAGTGGAGAGAAAACTTTAGGAGGACAAAATTATGGCAATGCCTGAACAGACAATTGAGTTTCGCTATGATACTCAGTTATTGTTAGATCAATATGTGGAAGATGGAGATGATCCTGATGATGTGGCAGATGATTTAACAGATGAAATCAGAGATTACCTTTTAGAAAATATTAAAGGTGACTCTATGGTTATCGCAGGTGACAGTGGAGAAGATGTAAATGGCGAGAAAGCAACGATTAAGCTTCACTATCACACCAATGAACCTTGGGATGTATTATCTTACTGCAGAACACATGGCGAAATTTACGACATTGTAGTAGAGGATATGGACCGCCAGTCGAGAGACTTGAAGGGTTAAAGAAAAAATATGGTATAATAGTACTAGAAGAGAAAACTAGGGGGATTTACAGATTGCTGTATAAGATGTAAAGGAGGGTTTTTATGTACGATTATATTACCATTGAGCGCCGATATGGCAGCGGTGGACATGAGATCGCCACAGAACTTTCCAAGAGATTAAAGTATCGTATCTGTGATCGAAATGTTGTAGTGGAGACCTGTAAGCGTATGGGACTTCCCTACGAGACAGTATCGGTTATGGATGAACAAAATCCTATTAAGCCGATTTTTCGACCAAAGGGAAACGAACATTTATCCTTGGAAGATCAGATTTACAACACGGAGGTAGAAGTCATCCGTGAAGCAGCCGAAAAACCTGGCTGTGTCTTTGTAGGACGATGTGCTGCAGAGATTTTAAAGGATAAAAAATGTCTTAAGGTATTTATAACAGCCAAAGATGAGTTCCGTATGGAACGTGCACTAAACGTTGAAAAGCTGGAGAAAGACAAGGCAAGAGACGTGATGCAAAAGTTTGACAGGAATCGAGAAAAATTCTTTACCACTCATTCAGGAGCTACCTGGGGATCTACAGAGTATTTCGATTTGGTATTAAACTCTGGAGAGTTAGGTATTAGTGCTTGTGTTGAAATATTGGAACAGTTAGCAAAAAATATTATATAGACATAGGCAAAAGCAGCCCGAGATTATCGGGCTGTTTTTATGCGAAAAATTTTAACAGAAATTAGGTAACAAAAATTTGGAAAAGAAAAGAATTGTAAAAAGAAGAGTTTTACTAATTCTTCTTATTTTGCTGATAGTTGCAGGATTAGGAAGCTGGCAGTATTTAAATGAATATTATGAGGCGCAGGCAGCAGCTATAGATACAGAAAAAGCGTTAGTCGAATCTGGAGATTTATACGAGTCAAAGGCTGATGGCGAAAATTTGATATTAGAAGCCGATGGGGAAACAGACACCGGTATTATATTTTATCCAGGTGGAAAGGTTGAGTATACAGCCTATCTTCCGTTATTAGAAAAATTAAGAGAGGCAGGATATGATGTGGTACTTATTAAAATGCCCTTTAACCTTGCTTTTTTTGACATGAATGCTGGAGAAAAGGTACTAGCAGATATGGAAGAGGAGCTTCCAAACGTGAAGAAGTGGTATGTGATGGGGCATTCTCTGGGAGGAGTAGCTGCTTCGTCTTTTGCCAGTCATTATGAGGATGAGATTCAAGGGTTAGTATTGCTTGGGGCATATGACTATGGAGAGTATGACGAGGACAACACGTTGATTATCTATGGAAGTGAGGATATACAGTTAGATCTTTCTAAAATAGATGAAGAAAAAAGCGATGTATTGGAAATACAGGGGGGAAATCATGCCTGGTTTGGAAATTATGGAAAGCAGGACGGGGATGGTGAAGCCACTATTTCCAGAGAAGAACAACAAACCATTGCGGCAGATAAAATAATCAGTTGGATTCAAAGTCATTAAGAAGGAGGACAGTCTATAATAGACTGTCTTTTTGTTCTAAAAAAAGTACAAAGAAATATCCCCTCAGAGGGGATATTACACACATGGGGTTTAGTGTCCATTGACATCGAATAGAAATCCAAAGTAAAATATAGATACATAAATACACACTTGTCAATTTTTTAACAAAGATGAACATGCGCGAAGATCATTTACCAATCTGTATGTCCATCATTTTTTATGTTTATTCAAAACTAGTCATTTTGCATAAGGGGTATCCAAAATTGAGAAGTGTTCATAAAAGTATGTAATGAAAAGTATATAGTGATTATGGAGGGAAACGAGTATGGCAAATTATGACAAGAGCGGCTTTACAAAGCCAGCTGATTGGCCAGAACCAACAAGAGAAAATACGGAAGTAACTTATCCAATTAGACCGTATTTTGCAACAGCAGAAACAGAGAATTTAAGAGAGCCTATTGTAAAGCTTGGTACAATGATTACAGACCGTGCATTACAGAAGTTAGGTGTAAAGAAACTTACTGGAGAAGATCCTGAGTATTGGGCTCTTTCTAAAATCGTTACAGATGAAGAGGCAGAAGTTGCTCTTACAATGGGATGTCGTCAGCCTAAGTTTGTAGAAGAAATTCAGGCTCTTAATCCAAATCACTCACCTGAACATTTACAGGAATTATTAGACCATATGTCTTGGACTGGTTTGGTAGAGTGGAACAATGAAAACCTAGATGGAAAGAATCCAGAAGGAAAACGTCGTTATGTTGTTCCAAGATATGTACCTGGTTCAGCTGAGTTTACAAATATGAACCTGGACTTAATTGAAGAATATCCTGAAATGGGTCTTTTCTTCCATATGATGACAAAACTTCCTCTTGAGAAGGTAACACATATGGTACCTCTTGGTGGAGCTGGAATCGGTATGCATGTTATTCCAGTAGAAAAGGCCATTGAAATGGAAAATGAATCCGTTGATGTGGAACATATTTCCTACTGGTTAAAGAAATACAACGGACATGTTGCAAAGAGTCCTTGCTCATGCCGTCGTAGCCGTAAGACCTATGATGAAGGTTGTGGTGATGACGAAATGGGTTGGTGTATCGCAATTGGCGATATGGCAGATTACGTTGTTGAAACAAATAAGGGTGGTGAGTACATTACCGTTGAAGAAGCCCTTGATATCTTTAAACGTGCTGAAGACAACGGATTTGTTCATCAGATTACAAATATCGATGGTAAGGATAAAATCTTTGCAATTTGTAACTGTAATGTTAATGTTTGCTATGCTCTTCGTACATCTCAGTTATTTAATACACCAAATATGTCACGTTCTGCTTATGTAGCTCGTGTAGAAAAAGAAAACTGTGTGGCTTGTGGTCGATGCGTTGAATTCTGTCCTGCTGGTGCAGTTAAGCTTGGTCAGAAGCTTTGCTTAAAGAATGGTCAGGAACAGACCTATCCAAAACAGATACTTCCTTCACAGGCAAAATGGGGACCTGATAAGTGGTCAAACAACTATCGTAACGATAACCGTAAGGAATCTTATGATACAGGTACAGCTCCATGTAAGACAGCTTGTCCTGCACATATCGCTATTCAGGGATACTTAAAGATGGCTTCTCAGGGAAGATATCAGGAAGCACTTGCTCTTATTAAGAAGAACAATCCACTTCCAGCTGTATGTGGTCATATTTGTAACCGTCGTTGTGAAGATGCTTGTACAAGAGGTAGAGTGGATCAGGCAATCGCAATTGATGAAGTTAAGAAATTCGTTGCAATGCAGGATTTAAATGCAGAAACACGTTACATTCCTAAGAAGGTAATTCCTAGAGTAGATGGAGACTTTTCTGATGATAAGGTTGCTATTATTGGTGCAGGTCCTGCCGGACTTTCATGTGCATTCTATTTAGCAGAAAAAGGATATACACCTACTATCTTTGAAAAGAATGAGCGCCCTGGTGGAATGCTTGTTTATGGTATTCCTTCTTACAAGTTGGAAAAAGACGTAATCGCAGCTGAAATCGACGTTATGAGAGAAATGGGCGTTACGATTAAGTGTGGCGTTGAAGTTGGTAAAGATATTACTTTAGATGAATTACGTGCACAGGGTTATAAGGCGTTCTATGTAGCAATTGGCTGCCAGGGTGGACGTAAGGTTGGTGTACCTGGAGAAGATGCTCCTCAGGTAGTAACCGCTGTTGATTTCCTTCGTGAAGTAAATGCCAATGAAAAATATGATATACTAGGTGATGTAGTTGTTGTCGGTGGTGGTAATGTAGCTATCGACTGTTCAAGAGATGCTGCTCGTTGTGGTGATGAAAAGGTAACTCAGGTTTCCCTTGAAACCAGAGATATTATGCCTGCTGCTGAGGAAGAAATTGAAGAAGCAGAAGAAGATGGTGTAGTATTCCACGGTGGTTGGGGCCCTAAGGAAATCGTTCTTGATGAAGCAGGAAATGTAGCTGGAATCACATTCAAGAAATGTACTCAGGTTAAGGATGCTGATGGAAGATTCAATCCTAAGTATGATGAAAATGACACTATGACAATTGATTGTAAGCACGTTGTACTTGCTGTTGGTCAGTCTATTGTTTGGGGTGATTTACTTAAGGGTTCTAAGGTAGAACTTGGTCGTGGTAATGGAGCTGTTGCAGATTCCTACACCTATCAAACTGCAGAACCTGATATCTTTGTTGGTGGTGATGTTTATACAGGACCGAAGTTCGTTATTGATGCAATCGCTGCCGGTAAGGAAGCTGCTACTTCTATTCATAGATTTGTACAGCCTCATTCAACAATGATTATTGGACGTAACCAGAACCACTATATTGAACTTGATAAGGATAACATTCAGTTCCCTGAGAACTATGATACTTCTTCTCGTCAGGTACCTGGTAAGAAAGCAACAGATAAAAAGAGCTTCAGAGATCAAAAGGCAGTATTTACAGAAGAACAGGTTAAGACTGAAACTTCTCGTTGCCTCTCATGTGGTGCTTCTGTAGTAGATGAAAACAGATGTATCGGATGTGGTGTATGTACAACCAAGTGCGAATTTGATGCAATTCACTTACATCGTGAACTTCCTGATGCTTCTAACATGCGAACAGCAGAAGAAAAGTTAAAATACATCCTTCCTAATGGAGCAAAACAGGCCCTTAAGATTAAATTTGGTGGACCTAAGGGAGATCCTAGATTGGATGCGTAGGAGATAATTATGCATGAATTAGGTGTAGTTTTTAAAGTCATTGATGATATCAAAGAAGTGGCAGAAGAAAACGATATTACAAAAGTAGAATCTGTTACCTTACAGCTTGGAAAAGTATCTGCAGTTATTCCAAACCTTTTAGAGGATTGTTGGAAATGGGCAGTGGATCGAGAAGAACTTATGAAGGGGTGTGAACTCATTATTGAGCCAATCGAAGCCATTACTTATTGCGAAGACTGCAAAAAGCAGTATGATACCATCAAACACGGAAAGATTTGTCCTCATTGTGGAAGCGAACATACCTATTTGCTTCAGGGAAATGAGTTTTTGAT
>JAILMB010000178.1 GCA_024692825.1 Lachnospiraceae bacterium
TTTTGTAATTTGTAATAATTCTCTGAAGCAGTTCTTACCTTGTCATATTCCCTTACCATTTTTTCATACAAGTCCACTCTTCTTACATAGCTTTCTTTTCCATCCTCCATCATCTCATAAAAATTTTTCGTTATTTTTATGCTTTCATCCCATGGATTTTTATACTCATGATGTTCAAGATTACATGGATCCGGATTGATTTCTATATCATCATTCGAAATGACGGCATTTAAAAAATCATGATGAAAAAATGTCATATCAATCCACTTTACAAACTTCTTTTTTCTTCCATGCTTATCTACCATCCACGAAAACAGCGTACGTGAAAAAGAAATAGCCGCCTTTGTATGCTTTTTTTTCACTGCATTTTCCGGATAGGTTAATGCAATGGCATTTTCTAATAACAGCCCTACTACTTCACGCTCATAGTTTGACACCTTAATGGTATCGTAATGATTGAATTCAATGGGTTCACATCCTAAAAAATGCCGAACGTTGTGATTATCGATATCTGTTTCCAACTGCACATGAATACCAAAGCTCTTTGAAAACTCTTTTCGATATTTTATCTTCTCGGCCCGATCATGAATATAAGGATGCGCTACCGTATCTAAGCTGTAGTGTCCCATAAAACCGCAGATATATGCATCTACAATCTCCAAATCCTCCTTGTTTAAAAAACCTTCCCTGCTAAGAAATAGGTTTTGAAAAAAAGACATGACTCGCATGGAATGCATTACAAACCCTATATTTTTGGGATAAAATAAATGGGCCTGGGGACTGTAAAAGAAAATATCTGGGCCTTGTTGACCCAGATTATATACATTTCTATGTTTTAAAATAAACTCCGGCGTTTTCTCAAAGGCCTTTTCACTTTCATCTCCAAAAAAATAATGTGCTCGAAATCCCGGCATAATTTCTCCTGTTCTACCGAATAAATTCTTTTATTTTCTTTTCATCCGTCTTCTACCGAATGAATTCTTTTATTTTCTTTTCATCGTCTTCTACGAAATAAAGATGTTAATTCGTAACCATCTCTTCTGATTGATCCTTCACCATTTGGTCCATATCTGTATCCTTTTTTCGAAGAATCAATTTGACTCCAACTACTTCTGCAACAATGGCCATTTCATCCACTTCAAAGATTTCATCATCATGAAGGGCACGAGCAGTCCATTCCATTCCGTTGTAAATGGCTTTTCCTGTCTCAAGGCGATTTTCCACTTTTTCCAATACGCGAACTTCTGCCCCAAGAGTTTCTTCATAGTTACTGCGCACTTTCTTACTGTTTAAATACTTCATAGCCCATGGTCTTGTGAAATATAATAGAATGAAGGTCACAACAAAAAATACCACTGCCTGAAGCCAAACAGGGCCATGGAAAGCTGCTACAATTAAGGCCACCAGTGCGCCACCTGATACCCAGATTGAAGTGAGTCCCACTGTTACACCTTCTAAAATCAAGGTTGCTACTAAAAGTATTAACCAAAAATAAATCCAATTTTCCATATAATCCTCCTTTACAGTTTCCGTTAATTTTATATTTTCACTTATTCTTTGTGCTTCAAATAATTCTTTTGCTTTTTGTAATTCTTTAGCCTTTCAGCTATTCCTTCAGTTTTTTTCCGCTAACTGAAGCCTCCAATTCTTAAAAATATTACTTTTTTTCATATTACTATGAATTTAAAAATTCCTCAATCTGAGTGTAAATAATATCCATAAGATTTGTTCTCGCCTCAACAGAAGCCCATGCAATATGAGGTGTAATAAATACTCTCTCATCATCTAAGAGTTCTTTATAAGGACAGTCCTTTGACATGGGTTCCACTGACAATACATCTAATCCGGCTCCTGCAATTTTGTTGTTCTGAATTGCCCAAACCAAATCCTCTTCCACAACAATAGGGCCTCGACCTACATTTATAAGAATGGCATCTTCCTTCATCTTTGAAAAAGCATCCTTATTCATTAGACCTTCAGTATTTTCATCCAGTGGTGCATGGATGGATACAATATCTGAAGTAGATAGTAACTGTTCAAAGCTGACTTCTTCATACTCACTGTTATGATTTCTTCCGGAAGTAGAATAGTATTGCACTTTACATCCAAAGGCATTGGCAAGATCAGCTAATCTTTTTCCAATGGCTCCAAGTCCTATGATTCCCCAGGTTTTCCCGCTGATCTGGTGGAAATTTCTCTCAAAATGCGTGAAAAGTTTATCTTCCATATATCCTTTTTGGGATACGTATCGATCATAGTAAGGCAAATGTTCATATAAATAAAACAGAAGGGAAAAGGTATGCTGTGCTACCGATTCTGTAGAATAACCTGCCACATTTCGCCATTCAATTTTTCTTTTATCTAAATATTCTTTATCTAAGTTATTGGTTCCTGTAGCAGTTACACATACCAGCTTTAGATTCTTTGCCTCTCCTATTGTATCTTCGTTGATAAGAGTTTTATTTACTACAAGAATATCTGCGTCTTTTACTCTTTCTTTTACTTCATCGGGATAAGTAAAATCATAATTTACTACCTCGCCAAATGTTTCAAATTTTGATAAATCAATATCCATCCCTATGGATTTTCTGTCTAAAAATACCAGCTTCAATGTTCTATCCTTTTTCTAAAATTATTTTTCGTGATGAAAATGGGGATCAAAGACAAAATAACAATACATGCTCCCACTAGGAAAATATTTCCATTTGGGATGTATTCCGTCTTACCGCTTTCACCGTTTATATAGGTTTCTCCCGAAGATTGTACCACCCATTGACCAATTAAGGAACCTCCAATCATTGGTATGAGTACAAAAAACAAGATCCATATTCCTTCATATTGTCCTCTGGAATCCTTGGGATATAACTGTTTTGCCCAAACCTTCATCGTTTGTAAAAATGCAATATAACCCATTCCTAGAACAAAGATTCCAAGGAATAAGCGAAGATTTGAAGGTGCAATTATAACTGCGGTATCAATCATTTCAGGTTGAATGGGATATAGAATAAATAATCCAATTACATTTGTTACAACCGCACATAGTGACACCGGAATATGCTTATTGTTGTTTAATAGTTTTGATACGGGAATGGCGCAAAGCATTGCAAGTACGAGAGGAATCGCTTCAATAATTCCCATTTTATCCGCACTAAATCCAATGTAATAAATAAGATAATTTCCAATATAAGCAAAATATGTATTAAAACCAATAAAAAATATGGCAAGGGCAACATGGACACAGACCAGCTCTTTTTGTTGAAAAAATCCTTTGAAATCAAATACAGAAATAAACTGCTCGAAAAAGCTTCCTCTCTTTGACGGAGCGATGCTGCCATCTTCACCTATGGCGAAGAAAGAAAAAATACCAAATAGGATGACAGCAAATCCAATGACTAAAAAGAGTCTCATGTAATTGTCATCGCTACCTATTAAAAGCCCTCCAACAACGGTTCCAAGAATGGTTCCTATAACAGGTTGTGTTGCCAAAGATGCACCAATTTGTCCCCGGTTCTCATCGGTCATAATATCATTACACCAGGCATTATAGGCAGCATCATTTGCCATAGAACCAAAGAAACTCATGACAGTGTCTGCTAATACTACCGATAGTGCAACTATCATAAACATATCTTTACTAATAAATTCTGTTAATCCGAAAATAATGGTAAAAATACCCCATAGAATATAGCCTAATGAAATAAAAATCTTTCGTTTTCCAATTCGATCAGACCAGGTTCCAAAGAAAAATGTTGAAAATGTGGTTGCTGCAGCTGAACATATCAGCATTCCAGTGATAATACTTGGATATTTTCCAATTCTTGCATAGACAAAGGTATTAAACCAGGAATTTTCAATATTCCAACATATCTGTGCCACTAATCCCAGTCCCCAAATCAAGGACCACATTCGAAGGTTTGATGTCTTTTTACTCATGTTCCTATCCCCCTAACATCTGCTTTTATTGAAAGTTATCCCCAATTCCTTTCAAATTCTTTCTAGCTGTTAACCTTATTTTATCACATCTATATGTATCATATATAATTGCAACCATATTTCTGTGAAAGTTATAAATTTATATAACAAAAAAAACCTGAAGATAAATCTCCAGGTTTTTGACATAACAAGTGCCCAGTCTCGGAATCGAACCAAGGACACGAGGATTTTCAGTCCTCTGCTCTACCAACTGAGCTAACTGGGCATGTTAATGAGTTGCGGGAATAGGATTTGAACCTATGACCTCCGGGTTATGAGCCCGGCGAGCTTCCAGACTGCTCCATCCCGCGATATTCAATTAGATTCCAAAATGGAAAATGGGTGGTGGTGGATTCGAACCACCGAAGCAAATGCAGCAGATTTACAGTCTGTCCCCTTTGGCCACTCGGGAAACCACCCATAACAATATGAAATTGTTAAAGCCGATGATCGGACTCGAACCGATAACCTGCTGATTACAAATCAGCTGCTCTGCCAATTGAGCCACATCGGCATAATAAAAATACATAAAAAAATAACGACCCGAGCGGGGCTCGAACCCGCGACCTCCGCCGTGACAGGGCGGCGCTCTAACCAGCTGAGCCACCGGGCCTTATTGCATGTACCTTCAAAACTTCATATTGACTTGAGTTCCGAGAACTCGCTTGAATTACTCTCTTGAAAAAAGCCTTCGATCGATTAGTGACAGTCAGCTTAACACATTACTGTGCTTACACCTCTGACCTATCAACCTTGTAGTC
>JAILMB010000186.1 GCA_024692825.1 Lachnospiraceae bacterium
AAATAGATAGCCATATTGGCAAGCATAAACTCTAAGGTATTAGAATCCATTCCATAAAATGGAGGGGTTTCCTTAGACATTGCCTGAGTAAATCCATCGTAAGCCTGCTTGTAGAAGCCAAGCATTTCTTCTCGAATTTCACTTTTTGCGGCTAAATCTTCTTTGGATATTTCAGGCATGGTTTTATACTGTGCACGTCGAAGCCAAGAAATCTTCAAACAAATATATGCCTTCTCAGACAGCTTTACTCTTTTGACCATAGCAGAAACCAAAGCCAACTTGTAGCGATCGACTGCCTCCTCATAAGAGTAGGTGGATTGTTCTTCCTTATCTTCTGGTGTAAAATTCGCTCCAACCTGCTCGCGAATCCATTTAATCTGCGTATTTGATAAAGGCTCAAATGTCTTAGACATTGCCGCATATCCACACTCTGGGCAAGCAATAACATCATACTTTACAGTATCTACGCCTTCATGGCGTGGTCGAAGGTCAAACTCCTGACCAATGCGTTTTGCTCTACCGGTTTTTACAAAAAGTGTTTTAAATTTTGCATCACAAACAGGACAAGTGTTTTCTTTTTCTAAAAGATAATCCTCTTCCTTCATAGGCTTTGGTGCAGATTTTTTCACCGGCGCCTGTTTGGGCTTTTTCTTTTTTTCATCTTTGGTAATATCCAACTCTCCATCAGATTTTAAACCAAATTTTTCTAATCCTGCTAATAAATTCATATTACTTCCTTCTTATTTATTTACGGGGAGCTTAAATGAGCTCTTTAATGAAACAATACGGTTAAATACAGGTGCATCCGGCTTAGAGTCTTTACAATCGGTAGTAAAGAAACCGTTTCGAACAAACTGAAAACTTTCAAAAGGCTTTGCTTCCATAAGAGAAGGTTCTACAAGAGCCTCTTTTACTACAGTTAATGAATTTGGATTCAAATTTAAGCTTCCATCTTCATTATAAACGCCAAGCTCCTCATTCACAATGTTTTCATAGAGACGAACTTCTGCTTTTTTTGCAGTTGTTGCCTCAACCCAATGAATGGTACCCTTAACCTTTCTTCCATCCGGAGAGTTTCCTCCTCGGCTTTCAGGGTCATAAGTACAGTGAATTTCTGTAACATTTCCATCTACATCTGTTTCATATCCAGTACATTTTACAAAGTAGGCATTCATCAAACGAACTTCATTTCCCGGGAATAGACGGAAATACTTCTTTGGAGGTTCTACCATAAAATCTTCTGCTTCAATGTATAATTCTCTAGAAAATGGCACTTCTCGGCTTCCCAAGGATTCATTCTCAAGGTTATTCTGAACTTCAAGCATTTCTACCTGTCCTTCAGGATAATTATCAATAACCAACTTCACTGGATGAAGCACAGCAAAGGCACGAGGACGCTTCATCTTTAAGTCCTCACGAATACAGTACTCAAGCATTGCATACTCTGCAGTAGACTGAGATTTGGAAACTCCACAGAGTTCTACGAATTTCTGAATAGACTCTGGAGTAAATCCACGACGTCGTAATCCTGCAATAGAAACAAGTCTTGGATCATCCCAACCATCTACAATGCCTTCTTCTACTAATTTCTTGATATAACGCTTTCCTGTTACCACGTTATTTAAATACATCTTTGCAAACTCAATCTGACGAGGTGGAACTTCATATTCCAACTCACGAACGACCCAATCATATAAAGGTCTATGATCTTCAAATTCCAAGGTACAAATACTGTGAGTAATTCCTTCAATTGCATCCTCGATTGGATGTGCAAAATCATACATAGGATAAATGCACCACTTATCCCCTGTATTGTGATGATGCATATGTGCCACACGATAAATAATAGGATCTCTCATATTAATATTAGGAGATGACATATCAATCTTTGCACGAAGAACCATAGAACCGTCTTCATACTTTCCTGCCTTCATATCTTCAAAAATCTGAAGGTTTTCCTCAATGCTTCTATCAGAGTTTGGATCTTTCTTTCCTGGCTCTGTTAAAGTACCTCTGTATTCACGAATCTGATCTGCTGACAAATCAGAACAGTATGCTTTTCCTTTTTTGATAAGTTTAATTGCACCCTCATACATCTGATCAAAGTAATCAGAAGCAAAGTATAAATGATCACCCCAATCAGCTCCGAGCCACTGAATATCAGCCTTAATGGAATCAACAAATTCTGTTTTTTCCTTTGTTGGGTTCGTATCATCAAAACGCATATGGAAGGTTCCGTTGTATTCCTTTGCCAATCCATAGTTTAAAAGGATGGATTTTGCATGTCCAATATGCAAGTATCCATTTGGTTCAGGTGGAAAACGAGTACATACAGTCTCGTATTTTCCTTCCTTTAAATCCTTATCAATCTCCTGCTCAATAAAATTTCTGGATATTTTTTCTTCGCTCATTTCAATTATGTCCTTACTATTTAATATATTCTCTTATTACAGTCATGTCTGATAGTTTCAGTCATGCCTGACATATTCTAAGATTTGATTTATTTTACATGAGTGTGTGTAAATAAGTGCTCATTACAATACTCATAATTTCCATTACACTTAGAGCAAAAACGGAACTCTAACTCAGGATTTGAAACATCTGTACGTCCACAGATTGCACATTTATGGCGTGGTGTCTGACTATTACTTTGATGTTTAAAATGTTCTCCTCCAAAAGCGGAACCCGTAGTTGCCTTACGATATTGGGCTTTTCGCTTGATTTCTCTTGGATCTACCCTTCGATAATTTCTCGTCATTAGGAAGAACAAAATAAAGTTTAAAAGAGAAGCAAAAATGGCAACTCTTCCAGCCCATCCAACCATAAAGAACTCATAGATAATAAATACGGCATAAACAACCGCCATCCATTTCATCTTGATTGGAATCAAAAAATACAGATACACTTCCATATTTGGATAACACAGCGCAAAGGCTAAAAAGATCGATAGGTTAATGTAATTTGTACTAAAGTATGCACTCATTAGAATGGGCACACCATTTACAAGATAATAAATTCCATATAGTGCAAAAGCACCGATTATGGTAAAGATAATTCCGCCGAAAATATAAACATTAAAGCGGAAAGTACCAATGGTTTGTTCCAATACTCTACCAAGCTGCCAATAAAAGAACATCATAATCAAAGCAAAAATAATGCTCTCTCTAGGTGGAACTAATACCCAGGTCACCAGTCTCCAAAGCTGAAAATCATGAATAATATAGTATGGTTCTAATGTCATCAAACCAATGAAATTGATGTTTGAAATCTGGCTTCCAAGCATGAATAAATAGCCGATGATATAACCACCAATTAGATAGTTTATTAAGTTCGGAATGGCATATTTGCCAAGTTTTCTCTCTAGTTTTTCTAACATATAAAACTCCTAAGGTACATAAAAAGTCAATCTTTAGTATATGTAGAAGGATTCACTTTGTCAAGAAACATCCCTGCTAGAAAAACAAGGGTAAAATGAATAAAATCAAGCCCTAAAAGCGCTACAAAATTAACGTTTTGTCAATTGTATTTCAAAAATATCCTATTTATAATGGGTATGTTTGTATGTAAAAAGAAAGGTGTTTATATGAGCAGTAAATTTTATAAAGTAGGAATCGATATTGGTTCCACCACTGTAAAAGTTGCATTTTTAGACGAAAACGACAATCTGATTTTTTCAGATTACAAAAGACATTTTGCCAATATTCGTGAAACCTTAAAAGGATTAATGGAGGATGCTTTTAAGATTACCGGAGACGCTCTTGTATACCCTGTTATTACAGGTTCCGGCGGTCTTACTTTAGCAAAGCACCTTGATATTCCATTCACCCAAGAGGTAATTGCCGTTTCCTCTGCCCTTACTTTCTACGCTCCCCAAACAGACGTAGCAATCGAGTTAGGTGGGGAAGACGCTAAAATCATTTATTTTGAAAACGGTAATGTTGAACAACGTATGAACGGTATCTGCGCTGGCGGTACCGGTTCATTTATTGATCAGATGGCTTCTTTAATTCAAACAGATGCTTCTGGTTTAAATGAATATGCGAAAAACTATCAGTCCATTTACCCTATCGCAGCACGATGTGGTGTATTTGCGAAAACTGATATTCAACCATTAATTAACGAAGGTGCTACCCGTGAAGACTTATCCGCTTCTATTCTTCAGGCAGTTGTAAACCAGACCATTTCAGGTTTAGCTTGTGGTAAGCCAATTCGTGGTCATGTTGCATTTTTAGGAGGTCCTTTGCACTTCTTAGATCAGCTTCGTGAGACCTTCGTACGTACTTTAAAGTTAGATGAGGAGCACACTATTATTCCAAATAACTCTCATCTATTTGCAGCCATTGGTTCTGCCTTAAATTATAAGGAAGAAAAATCTCAGAATTTAAATGCAATTCTTGATAAGCTATCTTCTGAACTTCATATGGAATTTGAAGTTGCCCGTATGGAGCCTTTATTTGAAGATGAAGCTGACTATGAAGAATTTACAAAACGTCATGGAAATAACCATGTAAAGACCGGTGACATTTCCACTTATTCCGGAAATTGTTATTTGGGAATTGATGCCGGTAGTACTACTACAAAAGTTGCCTTGGTTGGTGAAGACGGTTCTCTTCTTTATTCTTTCTATGACAATAACAACGGAAGTCCTCTTATGACTTCTATACGTGCCATGAAAGAAATCAATGAAAAGCTTCCAAAGGATGCTCACATTGTTCACTCATGCTCAACAGGTTATGGTGAAGCATTATTAAAATCTGCCTTCCAGTTAGATGATGGCGAAGTAGAAACTGTTGCACACTACTATGCTGCCGCATTCTTTGATCCAGCCGT
>JAILMB010000256.1 GCA_024692825.1 Lachnospiraceae bacterium
CATGCTATGTTTTCGCTTCATGAAGATTCTGCGTCACATCAGGAGATAAAGGATAGACTTCTTGATGGAGGAAAAATCACAGGAACTAATATGTGTGTCCTTATCTGTGCGATGGAGATTGCATCAGTTGGATTAAATACAGGATCGACGGCTGTCATCATTGGAGCGATGCTGATTTCACCTCTTATGGGAAGTATCCTTGCGATGTCTTATGCGACTGTAGCTAATGATGGTAAGCTAGGTGTAAAGCACTTCTTAGGTTTCTTGATTCAGATTGGAATTAGCCTTCTGGCTTCCTCTATATATTTCGCAATATCGCCTGTAAAAGAACCGACAGCGGAATTATTGGCGAGAACCTCGCCAACTTTTTTTGACGTGATAATTGCTATCGCAGGTGGAATCGCTGGTACGATTGGACAGACAAGAAAAGAAAAAGCCAACAATATCATTCCTGGTGTGGCAATTGCGACAGCGTTGATGCCGCCACTTTGCACATGCGGATATTCCTTAGCAAATGCTAGATGGCTTATGCTTGGAATGGCAGCTTATTTGTTTATTATAAATGCATACTTTATCTATCTGTCGGGAACAGTTATCCTTGGACTTTTGAAAATTCCTAAGACAAAAGAAATGACAGCAGCTGAATGGAAGAGAAAGAAAATTAGAATGATTAGAAACACTCTGTTTTTGATGCTTCCGTCTATATTTTTACTGTTTAAATATTTGAACACAAAATAAGTTAGATAAAACTAACATTAGGTGATAAAATATAATCATCAAAATATACGAGGTGGTTATTATGAAAACTTCAGAACAGTACAAAGATCTAACAATAAAGGAATTCACAAAAGCTGCTGATATTTACGAATCAAGTCATGCAGGAATATATGAGATGTGTAAGGATGATTATCCTTATATTTCTTCTGAGCTTGAAAAAGAAAATTTTCATGACCTCTTGGATTGTGGCTGTGGAACAGGTCCGATGATTTCGCTTTTATATGAAAAGGATTCCAAAAAAAATTACACAGGAATTGATCTCACTCCACGAATGATTGAAGTTGGAAAATCGAAAAATTTAAACGGGGTTAACTGGGTAGTCGGTGATTGTGAAAATCTACCTTTTGAAGATAACTCTTTTGATGCAATTATTTGTTCAAATAGTTTTCATCATTATCCTAATCCGCAGAAATTCTTTGATAGCGTAGAACGTGTATTGAGGCCGGGCGGTAGATTGATTCTTCAAGATTATACAGCTTCGAAAATTGTGCTTTGGCTTATGAATCATACTGAAATGCCGTTGGCAAATTTAATTGGACATGGAGATGTGGCAGCTAGATCTTTAGATGAAATGAAAGTCTTTTGTGCAAATTCTAATTTGAGAATTGAAAAATTAGAAAGCGCAAAGAAATTTAGAATGCACCTAGTTGCTAGGAAAGTGAGCGAGGTGTAATAATGAAATTTGATGAAATGGGAAACATGTCCGGGAAGAATCTTATGCTTCTTCCCGGTACTTGTTGTGATTATCAGACTAACTTTGGATCGGTTTTAGATGATTTAGGGAAAAAATATCACTTAATATGCGTTAACTACGACGGATTCGATGGAACGGGAGGTATTTTCACAATCCTGATATACGTGAATTTGATATGCAACATGAGCAGTGGCTTTTCGGAGGAGAAAAGTTCGCGTGGCCAGTGCTTAGAGCAATAGATGATTTTATCATTAAATATAACTAGATAAGGGGAATAAAAGAATGAGAAAATCAAACATCATTGTAAATACGAAAATATCAAAGGGGATTATAAATCCAAATATCTATGGACAGTTTTCTGAACATCTTGGAAGGTGTATATATGAAGGCATTTTTGTAAAAGATGAAGATTGCATTCCAAATGTGAACGGAATGAGAAAAGATGTGATATCAGCACTTAAGAAACTTCATATCCCCGTTCTTAGATGGCCGGGTGGTTGTTTTGCAGATACATATCACTGGAAAGATGGAATCGGACCGAAATCCAATCGAAAAACAATTGTAAATACAAACTGGGGTGGTGAGACTGAGGATAATTCTTTCGGTACGCACGAGTTTATGGAGCTTTGTGACCAGCTAGGATGTGAAGCTTATATTTCTGGTAATGTAGGAAGTGGTTCTGTCTCAGAACTTTCAGATTGGATTGAGTATTGCAACATGGGTGGAATTTCACCGATGGCAGATCTTCGAAGAAAAAATGGTAAGGACACTCCTTGGAATGTAAAATATTGGGGTATTGGAAATGAAGCCTGGGGTGGAGGCGGAAGTATGAAACCGGAGTTTTATGCGAACCTTGCACGTCAGTATTCAACTTATATGAGAAATTATGATAATTCTCATCAAATATATAAGATCGCGAGCGGCGCCAATGGTTACGACTATAACTGGACTCGTACAGTTTGCGAGATGGCTGGTGATATGATTGATGCAATCTCACTTCATTATTATACATTTGCAAGTGATGATTGGGAGCACAAGGGTGCGGCGACACTTTTTTCCAGAAGTGAGTATCTGAAAACACTTACAAAGACATTATGTATGGACGAGCTGATTGAAAATCATAGTAGAATCATAAAGCAGTTTTCTCCAGATGGGAAGAAAATTGGACTCGCAGTCGATGAGTGGGGCACTTGGTTTGATGTGGAAGAGGGCACTAAGCCGGGATTTTTGTATCAGCAGAATACAATTCGTGATGCGATTGTGGCTGGTATTAATCTAAATATATTTAATAATCATTGTGATACGGTCGTGATGGCAAACATTGCGCAGATGGTAAATGTGCTTCAGGCTTTGATTTTAACTGATGGACCTAGAATGCTTCTCACTCCGACCTATCATGTTTTTGATATGTACCAGGGACACATGGGAGCTAGGCAGGTGGAGTCATATGCTGAAACTGAACTTATCGGTGATGAGGTTTCTAGTTTTCCAAATTTGCAGGTTTCAGCAAGTGAAAAGGATGGAAAGGTTCTTGTCACTATCGTGAATCTCGATGATGAGAATGAGTGTAATGCACATATTATGCTGGGCGGTTATAAGGCCTCTTCCGTTGTTTGCCAATTTGTCGGTGGTGATGCTTCGAAGTTTAACACTTTTGATAAACCGAATACTGTTGAAAAAGAAAATCTAGATGTTTTAATATCTGATGATGGTTATTCGCTTGATGTGATTCTTCCTAAGGCTTCGGTTTGTGCACTGGAATTGGAGTGATGATTTGAAAAAGAATGATTTTGAGGAAATAGATTTAATAGATGAAGCCCGAAAAATAAACACTTCATATAAATCATATAATGAGAATGAACAATTTAAGTTTAATAATGAAAAAATATGTTCAGTTTTGGATTTTTGGCGTTATCAATATTCAAATATTTCTGCTTTGGGCAGTGAGTTAGCCGAATTTTTCGTTGCGAAAGCTCTTGGAATTGATAAAGCAGAAAATGTAAATTATTGGACTGCGTATGATATGTCTTACAGGGGAAAAAGAATTGAGGTTAAATTCACGCAATATGTTCATTTTTGGAATAAGACAAGAGTATCAGAACATAGATCATTTTCTATTGAACCAACGAAGAATTCATATTGGTCAGATTCGAATGAATCATCAAAAAAGTATTCAAGGCAAAATGATATTTATGTTTTTTGTTTAGATTCGAATAAGGATATTACAAAAAATAATCCTTTATGTTTGGATGATTGGAAATTTTATGTTGTTCCAACAAGTGTAATTAATGATTATGCAAGTGAACGTCAAAAGAAAATCTCTTTAAATGTTGTAAAGAGATTAGCTGATAGGGAATGCAATTATATTGAATTAAAGATCATGATTGATAATGTAATAGACGATATGCAATAAATATATATTACGTTTTTGCATATTTTTAGTATATCAACCAATGGTTCGTGTTATTTTTTCCCACTAATTGCTATTGTTTATGCAAGAAAGGAGGTGCCCGATATGGACCAAATCAAAATCGGAAAATTTATAGCATCATGTAGAAAAGAGCAGGACATAACTCAGGCAGTTCTTGCAGAGAGACTTGGAATTAGTGACAGGGCAGTTAGTAAATGGGAGACGGGAAAATCTATGCCGGATTCTTCAATTATGCTCGAACTGTGTGAAATTTTGAAAATCAATGTCAATGAACTCTTATCGGGCGAAAGAATTATGTCAGAAACATATAATAAGAAATCAGAAGAGAATCTTTTGAAAATGAAGCGCGAACTAGAGGACAAGAATAGACAGATGCTCAGGCTAGAGTATTGGATTTCGTTTCCAATTATTATAGTTGGTTTATTAATGATTTTTATTGCATCGTTTATGGAAATGCCTATTGGTTTGAGAATTGTATTAATTACATTGGCTTTAGTAATGATTCTTGCAATTGCTTTTGTTGCGGTTGGTATTGAACAGAAAGCAGGCTATTATGAGTGCCAGCATTGTCATAATAGATATATACCAACCTATTGGTCAACAAATCTTGCGATGCATAGAGGTAGATCGAGATATATGAAATGTCCTAAATGCGGAGTTAAGACTTGGCAGAAAAAAGTACTCACGAAAGATGAGTAATCATTTTATCGTACAAATAGAGCATCCTTTGAAAATTTAGTGATTTTAGAGAAGCAGAGAAGCTCACTTAAACTCAAGTGAGCTTCTCTGTTTATACATAAACTTAGCGGAGCATGTTAAAAAGATACATAATAATTGTGACATATAAGAATGTACCTATTTCAATTCTTGTATCTTGTCGTTAATTTTTTTTGCTTCAGCACGATAATATCTCATGAAAAGAAACCATATAAAAAATGCAACTGCCAGCTGAAACGCTGCTATTATAATTCCCTGACTAACATTTGAGGATTCACCTATCCATCCAACAGAATATGCAACGATTGTATAAACAACACATCCAATTCCCATGTGTATCAAAACTCTGATAGGCATTGGGAGACTTTCATTTTGATATACAATGGTCGGAACTCCAAAACCAATTCCAATTAATACACAGCCAATGACCATCTTCGTAAATTTATAATTTTCAAGGCTGAAATTTCCTTTGTATCCTATGTCAAATGCAATTCCAACCAAACAGAAGATAGCCATTGCCATTCCAATACTGATTACTGTATCCTTTACTAAATCTTTTATTGTCTCTTTCATTAATTTCACCTCCTATAATCCAAGATATTTTTTGAACATTGGCAAATATGTTCTTGAAACGTATTCTTTGCATCCATTCTTCATAATCAGCAAAAGTGTTCCGCTAAATCCAGGTTCAACTCTTTCCATGTAAGACAGATTAATCAATGTGGATTTTGATATTTGCAAGAACTTTTTTCCTAATTGCTGTCCAATCTCATAGAGTCTTTTACGTGAACGATATTTTTGATTTTTACTGTAGATAATCGTATCGCCATTCTCTATTCTGACCATGTATATTTCCGAAGGCTGTAGAATGATAAGATCTTCTTCATTCTGTAGAGCAGTTATGGGAGTTTCGTTATTGTTAAAGATATCAAGTATTTGCTGTATCTCATCAGTAACCTGGTCAGTGTATATCACAGCATATGGATCTTTATATTCAGCTGAAATATCAATATTTACTTTCATGCCAAGTCTCCTTTCTTGTTGATGATGAAATCATACAATATATTATATGTTCTGTCATAAAATATGAGGTAAGTGGCTAA
>JAILMB010000280.1 GCA_024692825.1 Lachnospiraceae bacterium
GGAATTGGACCAGCAAGACGAAAAGCTCTGATGCGAAAATATGAAAGTGCAGAAGATATGAAAAATGCATCCATTGAAGAACTGGCAGACATACCGGAAATGAATCGTGAAGCAGCAGAAAATGTATACAATTATTTCAAGCGGGGATAGATTGACAAACCCCTAAAATACTATAAAATTTAAGGGTAATATACGAAGGAGGTAGTATTATGGGAGACGGAGCAAAGCTTTCCACATTAGTGGAGAAATTGGAATTAAAAAACTATACATCAAAAATTAATTTAGAAGACCATGAAGTAAACATGGCAGATGTGAATCGTCCAGCCTTACAGTTGAATGGATTCTTTGATCATTTTGAAGCTGGAAGAATTCAGTTGATTGGAATGGTAGAGTGGACCTACCTTCAAAGCGAACAGTCAAAAGAGGAACGATTAGAAAGTTTTGATAAACTTTTAAGCTATGATATACCTTGTATTATTTTCTGCCGTGGATTTGTACCTGACAGAAGAATTTTAAAGATTGCCAATGAACGTAATATTCCTATTTTGGGAACGGAACGCGGCACTTCAGAATTCATGGCGGAACTAATTCATTTGTTGAATTACGAATTAGCACCTATGACATCTATTCACGGCGTGTTAGTAGATGTTTATGGTGAAGGTCTGTTAATTACAGGTGAAAGTGGAATCGGTAAATCTGAGGCAGCGTTAGAGTTGATTCGAAGAGGCCATCGATTGGTAGCGGATGATGTTGTGGTAATTCGACGTACTTCAAACAATACGCTTATGGGCAGTGCACCTGAGGTGACAAAACATTTAATCGAACTTCGAGGAATCGGAATCATCGATGTAAAGAGTTTGTTCGGTGTTGAATGTGTAAAAGAGAATCAAAAAATTGATTTTGTTATAAAGCTAGAAGATTGGAAAAAAGAAGCAGAGTACGACCGTATTGGCCTTGAGGATGAGTATATGGAAATCCTTGGAAACAAGGTGACATGCCATAGCTTACCAATTCGTCCGGGCCGTAACTTAGCTGTTATTTGTGAAACGGCAGCAGTAAACCATCGTCAGAAAAAGATGGGATACAATGCAGCTACAGAGTTGTATCGCCGTGTCCAGAACAATATTGCGAAAGCTGATCATTAATTATATAGAAAGAAGGAAGAAAAATGGAAAGAGAAAATGCGTGGAAGAAATATCCAAAGGGAAAAAAGAGACAGACAGTGATGGACTTCGCAGAAGGATATCGTAAATTCTTATCGCAGTGCAAAACAGAAAGAGAATGTACCTCTTTTTTTATCAGTGAAGCTGAGAAAAAAGGATTTAAAAATTTAGCAGATATTATTGCTAAAAACGAGAAATTAAAAGCCGGAGATAAGGTATATTTATCAAACAGAGGAAAGGGACTTGCTGCATTTGTAATCGGTAAGGAACCATTAGAAAATGGTATGAATATTTTAGGTGCTCATATTGATTCCCCTCGAATGGATTTAAAACAGAATCCTTTGTATGAGGATACGGAAATGGCACTTTTAGATACTCATTACTATGGTGGAATTAAGAAGTATCAGTGGGTAACACTTCCATTGGCATTACACGGAGTTGTTGTAAAAACAGATGGTAGTGTAGTGACAGTTAATATCGGAGAAGACCCTTTTGACCCAGTATTTGGTGTATCTGATTTGTTGATTCACTTAGCTGGTGAACAGATGGATAAGAAGGCATCTAAGGTAGTGGAAGGAGAAGCGCTGGATATTCTCGTTGGAAGTATGCCATTAGATGAAGCTGTTAAGGGAAAAGACAAGGAAGAAACCGAAAACAAAAAGGATTTGGTAAAACAGAATATCTTACGTATCTTAAAAGAAAAATACGGTATGGAAGAAGAAGATTTCCTGTCTGCTGAAATCGAGGTAGTACCAGCTGGTGAAGCTAGAAACTATGGATTTGATGAAAGTATGATTATGGGATATGGACATGATGATCGAGTATGTGCATATCCATCCTTTATGGCTATTGCAGAAGCAAAGGCTCCAAAGAGAACATTGGCTTGTCTTTTAGTAGATAAGGAAGAGATTGGCAGTGTTGGAGCAACCGGTATGGAAAGCCGTTTCTTCGAAAATACAGTAGCAGAATTGGCAAATCTTACAGGAGATTACTCTGAACTTGTAGTTCGTCGTTGCCTTACAAATTCAAAGGCACTTTCTTCTGATGTAAGTGCTGCATTCGATCCAAATTATCCTTCTGTAAGTGAGAAGAAAAATGCCTGCTATTTTGGCAAGGGTATTGTGTTTAATAAGTACACTGGAAGCCGTGGAAAGTCCGGATCAAACGATGCTTCAGCTGAATTCATGGGTGAACTTCGTGGAATGTTTGATAAGGATGAGATCTCATATCAGACAGCAGAACTTGGAAAGGTTGATCAGGGTGGCGGTGGAACAATCGCCTATATTTTAGGAAATTATTCTATGCTTGTTATTGACTCGGGAGTAGGCGTATTAAATATGCATGCACCTTGGGAAATTATTAGTAAAGTAGATTTATATGAATCATTCAGAGGATATTGTTCTTTTTTAAAGAATGCATAATATATGAAGAAACAAATTGAGAATCAATTAGAAAATATAATAACAGAAGGCGTAATCAAATATGATGAGCCAATGAGTGCTCATACTACATTTCGCATTGGAGGAAAGGCAGATTGTTATATCGAGCCTTCCTTCCAGGAAGTGGAGCCGTTATTTGCCTTTTTAAAACAGGAACAAATTCCATATACCCTGATTGGAAACGGTTCAAATTTATTGGTTTCTGACGAGGGAATAGAGGGTGTGACAGTTTCATTTGGAACTTCTATTGCTGAGGTTTCCTGTGAGGGAACAACTCTGAAGGCTCAGGCTGGAATTCTACTTTCCCGATTAGCCTCCTTTGCTGCCGAACACTCGCTAAAAGGATTGGAGTTTGCATCAGGAATTCCAGGAACTTTAGGCGGTGCAATTACAATGAATGCGGGAGCTTATGGCGGTGAGATGAAAGATGTTGTGACCTATGTCACATTGTTAGAAGACGGAGAAATAAAAAGATGTCCTGCATCTGAGATGGATTTTTCTTATCGACATAGCAAGGTCTTAGAGTCAGATATCATTGTTTTGGCTGTTGAGATGGACCTTCAAGAGGGAAATCAAAAGGAAATTCTTGCGTTATCCAGGGAGTTAAATCAACGACGGGTAGATAAGCAACCTCTAAATTATCCTAGCGCAGGAAGTACTTTTAAAAGACCAGAAGGTCATTTCGCAGGTAAACTAATTGAAGATGCGGGATTAAAAGGGTATACCGTTGGTGGAGCTCAGGTTTCTGAAAAACACAGTGGCTTTGTTATCAATATTGGCGGTGCTACTGCAAAGGATGTCAGAGATTTAATCTCGGACGTAAAGCGAATTGTCAAAGAAAAATTT
The DNA here is from genome assembly GCA_024692825.1 of Lachnospiraceae bacterium. GTDB lineage: Bacteria > Bacillota > Clostridia > Lachnospirales > Lachnospiraceae > JAILEN01. The sequence goes on from JAILMB010000280.1 coordinate 3,449, forward strand.
GACGTTACATTAGAACCAGAAGTTCGAATGATAGGAAGGTTTTAAAATGAAACTAATAATTTTAACCGGAATGTCTGGAGCCGGAAAACACACAGCCTTTAAGACCTTAGAAGATCTTGGATATAACTGTGTGGACAACTTACCTATTCCACTGCTAAAAAGTTTTGTTGAACTGGCATGGAAAAATGAGGCAGAGACCAATAAGGTAGCAGTAGGAATTGATGTAAGAAGTGGTGAATCCATTGAAAATATTGAGGCAACTTTAAATGAAATTGAAGCAGATGGAAAGGATGTAAGCATTATTTTTCTAGATGCAGAAGATGACGTTTTAATTGCCAGATATAAGGAAACAAGACGAAACCATCCCCTTGCTATTGGAGAAAGCCTGTATGACGGCATTATGCGAGAACGGGAACGGGTAGCCTTTTTAAAGGAACGGGCAGATTATGTCATAGATACGACCCATCTTTTAACAAAGGATTTAAAAGCAGAACTTCGAAAAATATTCTTAGAGCATCAAAATTTCCAGAGCCTTTTTGTTACCGTTATGTCTTTTGGATATAAATATGGAATCCCACAGGATGCGGATCTGGTCTTTGATGTTCGATTTTTACCAAATCCATATTATGTTCAGGATCTACGTCCAATGACAGGAAACGATAAACCCATTCAAGACTATGTTATGAACAATGACATTGCAAAAGAGTTTAAGTTTAAGCTTATGGATATGATATCCTTTCTGATTCCCCGCTACATTGAGGAAGGAAAAACCCAGCTGGTAATTGCTGTAGGATGTACAGGTGGAAAGCATCGTTCTGTTACAGTGGCAAATGAAATCTATCAGGAGCTACTTGGTAAGGACGGTGGATATGGACTTCGAGTGGAACACAGAGATATCGATAAAGACCGAAAGAGAGGAAAGTAATGTCCTTTTCTCAGGATATAAAAAAGGAGTTATTTCCCATTATTCCAAAACCGAGGCATTGTCTGATTGCTGAACTATCGGCATTTGTTACAATTCTTGGCAGGATAGAGAATCACTGTCTTTGCATAGAGACGGAAAATGGGGAATTGAAAAGAAAATACTTTACTTTGCTAAATAAAACGATTAGTATAAGTGAGTGTGACGATGTGCTTTCTGAAGGCATCACAAAAGAACTTTTTGAAACATTAAAAATCAAAGATTTTTGCTTGGATTTGGATGGATTATTAATTCAACAATCCTGTTGCAAAAAAGCATTTATCCGTGGCGCATTTTTATCTGCTGGATCAATCAGTGATCCAAAAAAAGGGTATCATTTTGAAATTGCGGTTTCTAATTTGAACCTGGCGAAGCAGATTCAAGGGGCCATTGATTTTTTTGAAATTGATGCTAAAATCGTTGAACGTAAACAACAATATGTTGTATACGTGAAAGAAAGTAATCAAATTGAAGATTTACTTGCGTTGATGGGAGCGAACATTGCATATCTGAAATTTGAGAATGTTCGCATTGAAAAAGAAATGCGAAATTCAATTAATCGTCAGGTGAACTGCGAAACAGCAAATATTGGTAAAACAGTATCGGCTGCCTATCGACAATTAGAAGATATAAGGCTGATTGAGGAGAAGAGAGGCCTTTCATCGTTACCGAAGAACTTACAAGAAATAGCAATACTACGGAAAGAACATCCTGATATGGCGTTAAAAGATTTGGGGAATCTTTTAGATCCGCCTGTGGGTAAATCAGGAGTGAATCATCGGTTACGTCGTATTGGGGAGATTGCCAAATCAATCCGCACGTAAATTAGGAGGAACTGTTATGAAGAGAGATGTTGTCATTCAGATGAACAATACTATGGAGGCAACACCAATTGCACATTTGGTCCAACTGGCAAATCAGTTTGAAAGCCGTGTTTACTTTGAAATGGATACAAAGAGAGTAAATGCGAAGAGTATTATGGGGATGATGAGCCTGGTTTTATCTACCGGAACAACTGTTACTATTGATGCTGAGGGAAGTGATGAAGATAAGGCAATTAATGCCATGGAGAATTTTCTTACAACCTAAGACAATAGAGTGAAACGTATGGAGAAGAAATTACTATTTATTTATAATCCTCATTCAGGTAAAGGTACCATTAAACAAAACCTTTCCGATATTATGGATTGCTTAATTAAAGCAAATTTTGAAGTCACAATTTATGCGACACAGGCTCAGGGTGATGCTGTAGTGAAGTGTCGTGATGAAGCCCAACATTATGACCGAATCGTTTGTTCCGGCGGAGATGGAACTTTAGATGAAGTGGTGACAGGGGTAATGGAATCTGGTCATCATGTACCGATTGGCTATATTCCAGCTGGAAGCACCAATGATTTTGGTAATTCTTTGGGCATTAACAAAGAAATGCTTTCTGCGGCGAAGATTGCAGCCGGGGAGCATTCTTTTTTGTGTGATGTAGGTCAGTTTGGGGACGACTATTTTGTATATGTGGCAGCCTTTGGAATTTTTACAGAAGTGTCCTACGCGACAGATCAGAATCTGAAAAATATGTTAGGTCACGCAGCCTATATTCTTGAAGGAGTAAAACAGCTTTGGGATATTCCTTCCTTCCGAATGCTAGTAGAGCACGACGGGAATATATTCTACGATGAATTTATTTATGGAATGGTGACAAATACCATGTCTGTCGGTGGATTTAAAGGAATTATTCCGGGAAATATCGAATTAAATGATGGTCTGTTTGAGGTGACTTTAATTCGAACTCCTAAGAACCCAATCGAGTTAAATGAGATTCTCGCTTTCTTAACGGGAATAGCAAAGGAAACAGACTTAGTGTATTCCTTTAAAACAAACCAGCTGAAATTGACAAGTAATGAAAAAGTAGCCTGGACATTAGATGGTGAATATGGTGGGGAACAGGAATGCGTCCTAATCAAAAATATACATGAAGGCATGGAAATCATGGTTGAATAGGCCCTCATTTTAAGATATAATTGTAAGCGGAAATCTTACGGGCAAGGGCCCGTTTTGATATTATCCTTCTTTATAGAGGGGAAAAGAATGGAGGAAACTTTATATGTTAGTATCTGCAAAAGAAATGTTAGACAAAGCAAAAGCAGGACATTATGCTGTTGGACAGTTCAACATCAACAACCTTGAGTGGACAAAAGCTGTTTTGCTTACTGCTGAAGAATGCAAGTCACCAGTTATCTTAGGTGTATCTGAAGGTGCTGGAAAGTACATGACAGGATTTAAGACTGTTGCAGCTATGGTTAAGGCTATGGATGAGACTTTAGGAATTACTGTTCCTGTAGCTCTTCACTTAGATCATGGTACATACGAAGGAACAAAGGCTTGTATCGAAGCAGGCTTTACATCAGTTATGTTTGATGGTTCTTCTTATGATATCAACGAAAATGTTGAAAAGACAAAAGAGTTGGTTGAACTTTCTCATAAGAACGGAATCTCTATCGAAGCTGAAGTTGGTTCAATCGGTGGAGAAGAAGATGGCGTAGTTGGAATGGGTGAATGTGCAGATCCAGATGAATGTAAGATGGTTGCTGATCTTGGCGTTGATATGCTTGCTGCTGGTATTGGTAACATTCATGGTGTATATCCTGAAAACTGGGCTGGTCTTTCATTTGAGACATTAGATGCTATTCAGCAGAAGACAGGAACAATGCCTTTAGTACTTCATGGTGGTACAGGTATTCCTGATGACATGATCGCTAAGGCTATTTCTCTTGGTGTATCAAAGATTAATGTTAATACTGAATGTCAGTTGGTATTTGCAGATGCTACAAGAAAATATATTGAAGCTGGTAAGGATCAGCAGGGTAAGGGATTTGATCCTAGAAAACTCCTTGCACCTGGTACTGAAGCTATCAAAGAAAAAGTAAAAGAAAAGATGGAACTTTTCGGTTCTGTTGGAAAAGCTTAAGTATTACTTTTGTAATTTATGAAGGGGTGCCTGTTTTGGCATCCCTTTTTTAAAAAATATTTATAGAAAAGGATAGTCATAATGGACAAAGATTATTTTAATGTTGCGGATATTTTCGGGGAGAATGTATTTAATGACGCTACAATGCAAGAGCGTCTTCCGAAGAAAACCTATCAGAAGTTGAAGGAAACCATTCGCCAAGGAAAAGAGTTGGATTTAGAAACCGCTGATGTGGTAGCTCATGAGATGAAGGAATGGGCTATTGAAAAGGGCGCTACCCATTACACACATTGGTTCCAACCTCTTACCGGTGTTACTGCGGAGAAACATGATTCATTTATTTCTGCACCAAAAGAAAATGGAAAGGTCTTAATGAGCTTTTCCGGTAAGGAACTGATTAAGGGTGAACCAGATGCTTCGTCATTCCCTTCTGGTGGACTCCGTGCTACCTTCGAAGCAAGAGGTTATACAGCCTGGGATCCTACTTCTCCGGCATTTGTTCGTCAGGATGCAGCAGGAGCAACTCTTTGTATTCCAACAGCATTTTGCTCTTATACAGGAGAGGCATTGGATCAAAAAACACCATTGCTTCGTTCTATGGAAGCAATTAATAAACAGTCCATTCGACTTTTAAGATTGTTTGGAAATACCACATCTTCACGTGTGACACCATCTGTTGGTGTAGAACAGGAATACTTCTTAATCGATCGTGAGAATTTCTTGGCTCGTAAGGATTTGGTATATACCGGCCGTACCTTAATTGGTGCGATGCCTCCAAAGGGTCAGGAAATGGATGATCATTATTTTGGAGCCATTCGTGAACGTATTGCAGCCTTTATGAAGGATGTAAATATAGAACTTTGGAAATTAGGTGTATCTTCTAAAACACAGCATAACGAGGTTGCCCCTGCACAGCATGAGCTTGCTCCGATTTATACAGAGGCTAATGTGGCTGTAGATCACAACCAGTTAATTATGGAAACCTTAAAGAAGGTTGCTTATCGTCATGGCCTACAGTGTCTGCTTCATGAAAAGCCATTTGCAGGTGTAAATGGATCTGGTAAGCATGACAACTGGTCACTGGTAAGTGATGATGGAATCAACCTTTTAGAGCCCGGAAAAACACCACATGAGAACATTCAGTTCTTGCTGGTTCTTTGCTGTATTTTAAAGGCAGTAGATGAACATGCTGATCTTTTAAGAGAGTCAGCAGCAGATGTTGGTAATGACAATCGATTGGGCGGAGATGAAGCACCTCCATGCATTATTTCTGTTTATCTTGGAGAGCAGTTACAGGATGTGTTGGATCAGTTGATTAACACCGGTGTGGCAGATCACAGTATCTCTGGAGAAAAGTTAGATACAGGTGTAACTACATTGCCTGATTTCTTAAAGGATGCAACAGATCGTAACCGTACTTCACCATTTGCCTTTACAGGAAACAAGTTTGAGTTCCGTATGGTTGGTTCAGAAGACTCTGTTGGAGAACCCAATATCGTATTAAATACAATTGTTGCTCAGGCCTTTTCAGAAGCTTGTGACGAGTTAGAAAAAGCAGATGACTTTAACATGGCTGTTCATGATATGATTAAGCGCCTTGCAAAAGAGCATCAGCGTATTGTCTTCAATGGAAATGGATATTCTCCAGAATGGGCAAAGGAAGCTGAAAAACGTGGTCTTTCTATTATCAATAATATGTTAGATGCGATTCCTGCATTGGTTTCTGATAAGTCCGTAAAACTTTTTGAAGAGTTTAATGTATTTACAAAAGCAGAATTAGAATCTCGTGCAGAAATCGAATATGAGATTTATGCAAAGAAACGTAATATTGAAGCAAAGGTTATGATTGATATTATTCGCAAGCAAATCATTCCAGCTACTATTCGTTATACCACTGTTTTAGCTGAGTCTGTAAACATGGTACGAAGTGCTACAGATGCAGCTGATGTAAGTACTCAGGTTGAAATGCTTACAGAAGTATCTGCCTGCTTAAAGGAGACAAAAGAAAAACTTGTTGAGCTTGAGAAGCATGAAGCGAAAGGCGTTGATTTGGCTGATATTAAAGAAAGAGCCTTCTACTATAGAGATTACGTTCTTCCATCTATGGAAGCCTTACGTAAGCCGGTAGACCGCTTAGAAATGTTAGTAGATAAATCAATGTGGCCAATGCCTTCTTATGGCGATATGATTTTTGAAGTTTAATATAAAAAATCTCTGTCCTATGGACAGAGATTTTTTTGTTTGCAATAAATTAATATTCTATTCTTCTACTGTTAAATCAGTAGTATCTGTATCAGGTAAATCAGTGGAAGAGTCATCATAGCTTTCATCCACTTCTTCTGTATCGTCTGAATCGTCAACATCGTCCTCTGAATCGTCGTCACCATTACTGCTTGTATTCTTTCCATGTCGATCGCAGAATTGAGATAAGAACTCATCTGTTAGCAAATAAGGTGTATCAGCAGTACCCTGACTTCCACCAACAATGTAAACTCCAGTAGTTGTGTTTGGACAATACTCATTTGCAATCATTCGAGAGTCATTGCATAGGGTAGCAGTGACATGGTGATCACAGGTTTCTGTAGGCTGTGTGCCTTCTGCGAAGTATTCGGTGTAAACCATCGATCCTCTTGGATCACAGTCACAAACACCTTCAACAGGCAGTAAACCTGATTTTGAACATACACTTACTTGAACAATGCCACTTGGCTTTGTAAAGTCCTTGTACTCAAGACCTTCGTGGATACGGGACATTACTTCTCGCCAAATGTTCTTAGAGTAAACGGTACTTGACTGAGGAGAGTTATCATCACATCCGCCCCAAATGGCTGCAGTGTAATATGGAGTATAACCACAAAATACGGTATCTCTATCCTTGGTTGTGGTACCTGATTTACCGGCAACAGCCATGTTAGAGATGTTTGCTCTTGTACCGGTACCCTTTGTCATAACGTCTTTCATAGCGCTTGTTAATAACCAGGCAGTAGTATCTTTTAACACCTCAGTAGATTCGTTTTGTGTGTTATCTAATAAAACATCGCCGTTATAATCCAATACCTGAGTATAGAAAACAGGTTTGTTATAATCACCGCTATTGGCAATGGTTGCATAGGCAGCGGTCAACTCTAGGTTTGTAACACCTTTTGTAATACCACCAAGAGCAAGTGCTTGGTTATTGTCACCGGTATCTAGAGTAGAAATACCAAATTTCTCAACATATTCATATCCGAGCGAAGTGCCAATCTGTGTAAGGGTTTTTACAGTAACTACATTGATAGAATTGGTAATTGCAGTACGGATATTTGTAAAACCACGGTAGTTGTTGTCATAGTTTGAAAGTGATGTACCGTTGGCGTAGGTCATTGGCGCATCATCCTGTACAGATGCAAGGGTGAGTCCACCAGCGTCTAAGGCAGGAGCGTATGCCGCTAATATCTTGAAAGTGGATCCAGGCTGTCTTGTAATTCCTGTGGCTCTGTTTAAGGTCTTGCTGGCAGTTTTGTCACCACGTCCGCCTACGATTGCTACAACATATCCTGTGGATTGATCCATAACAGTCATGGCTGCCTGAGGCTGAAGCGTGAAGATAAGAGATTCTCCTGACTCGGAGATGGTATCTCCTTCTTCCATTAGTTCTGCTTTATATGCATCTATGGCTGCCTGAGCTTCCTCTTCAGAGTTAAAGTTAATGCTATAGCTTGAGTCTTTTGCCTGATAGTAGGACAACATGGTTTGTTCACTGTAGTTCTCGTAAGTCCCATCTGCTTTTGTGATGGTCAAACGATAAGTAAAGGATACCTTAGGGTCTGTCGCATAGTTTTCGTTATTATTAATCTCTTCTTCAACAATATTTTGAATGTCACTATCCTGAGTAGAATAAATAGTTAATCCACCGGAATAGAGCTTTTGGTAAGCTTCTGTTTCCGTATAACCCTTTTGTTCCATTAAATCGTCGATGACTTCATCGGTGAGAGCATCTACAAAGTAAGAAGTAGATGAGGTATCAATTTCATTATTGATAATCTGAATACGATCGTAGACGTCATCTGCCATGGCTTCATCGTATTCCGTTTCTGTAATGTAGCCCTGGTCAAGCATATTTTCCAATACTTTTTTCCTACGCTTTGCATTTTCATCAGGGTTCGAAATAGGATTGTACTTCGAAGGATTCTGAGTAATACCTGCAATGACTGCGCATTCTGAAAGGGTTAATTCACTAACACTTTTATTAAAGTATCTTTCGGAAGCTGCTTGAACACCCAGGGTGTTTTGACCAAGGTTAATAGTATTTAGGTAATTCTCCATGATCTCATCTTTGGAGGTAACCTTTTCTAACTGAATGGCCAAATACTGTTCTTGAATCTTTCGGTCAATACGATCTTTAAAGGTTGTTTCACTTGTCCATGTGGTAAAGTAATTATTCTTTAGAAGCTGCTGGGTAATAGTGGAAGCGCCCTGAGATGCTCGATTTCCACTGAATACATTTACAATATCAACGGCTACAGCTCGAATAATACCCTGAATATCAATACCGTTGTGCTCGTAGAATCTGGAATCTTCAATAGCAACAAAGGCATGCTGTAAGTTTTCTGGAATAGAAGATAATTCAACATATTCTCTGTTTGCACCAGAAGAAGCTAAATTTTCAATCTCTTTTCCATCACTATCATATATGGTAGTGGAAAATCCTTCTGGTGAAATATCAATGGATGAAACATCCGGCAGTTCGTTGATAAGGCCAGTGACATAAAATGCAGCACCACCGAGACCAATGACTGCGATCAGTGCAATACAAATCAATAAGGTCTTAATAAAGGATATTCCAAATTTTTTTCTAGCTTTTGCTTTCTTGTTGGACAAGGAAGCTTTATTCTTTTTCAAGTTCTTTTTGCCGTAATTCATAAAATCTCCTTTTACACAAAGATGGATTTATTATAACAGAAATTAACATTATTATAAAGATGCTGTGACTTGTAGAAATTTCAACTGGGGTTTTATATAATGACAAATATGGAATACGAAATTTTAAAAAATGGTGAAGATAAAATAACAGAAAAAAAGTCGGTGTTTATTGGAGCTGTGGCTTCTGTTCACAGTGAAGAAGAAGCATTGGATTTTATAGCTGCAAAGAAAAAGGAACACTATGATGCAAGACATAATTGTTTTGCCTATGTCATTGGGGATGAGAATCAAATTATGAGATCTTCCGATGATGGAGAACCAAGTGGAACAGCAGGAAGACCTATGCTCGATGTGATTCTTGGCCATAGTCTCCACAATGTTGTGGTAGTGGTTACAAGATACTTTGGTGGGGTGTTGCTTGGTACAGGCGGGCTGGTGCGCGCTTATACAAAGGCTACTGAAGTAGGGATTCAATCCTGTGCGCTTTTAGAAAGACATCGGGGAAAATCCCTTCGTATTGCTTTAGACTATACCTTGTTAGGAAAGATTCAATACATATTAAAAGAACGAAACATCTTTGTGGAAGATACGATATATGATGCCAATGTAGTGATATTGGCATATGTAGATACAAAAGATGTGGCAGAACTTGAACAGCAGCTTATTAACCAGAGTGGAGGGAAAGTCTCCTTAGAATGGGGAGAAGAAACCTCCTTTGGTATTTCTGAAGGGAAACTACTTCTTTTTTAAAGGCTCGCACTCATAGTGAACTAAGAGTCTTGACATATAGGTTTCCAATTCCTCTGTACTAGCAGTGTAACCTTCTTCGCAGTAACTGCGTGCAATTCCAGTAAGTCCACCTGCAGTTACATTGTTCATATAGAGGCAGGATTTTTTACAACAGGACATAAACACATCATAGACACTTTCATATATGAGATATAGGATATTGTTTTCCCAAAGTAGTTTGAAATAGTCCTTGTTATTTACGAGATAGTGAGCAAATCCATGGCAAAATTCACTGAAGGGCTTTTCGTCCTTAGGGGATTTTACCGTTTCTTTTGTGTCGAAATAACATTTTTGAAGCTCAAATACAATAACATTGTCTTTCTCGTTAAATAGACTGTAGAAGGTTTGACGAGAAATATTTGCTTCTTTACAAAGTAAACTAATACTAATATCCTCGTATTTTTTCTTCTTTAATAGAGCCGTCATAGCATTTGAAATCTGGGTTTGTGAAGCAATGGCTGTTTTATTGGAACCACAGTACATATTCATAAATTAATTCCCTTCAAAATATTCTCTTAATCGCTCAATTGGGACAGGTTTAGCGTATTTGTAGCCCTGGATGTAGTCGAATCCATGATTGATACAGAATTGTGTTTGCTCATCTGTTTCTACTCCTTCCACAAGAGGAGCGATATTACTTTCCTTTAACATGTGAATTAAAGCAAGAATCATTTCTTCTGTATTTTCGTCCTGCATGGCTTTGTAAAGTATGGTCTTATCAAATTTAATGGTATGAAAATCTCCGGAAGTTAAACGGTCAAAATTTGAGTAGCCGGTGCCAAAGTCATCTAAGTAGAAGTGGATGCCCTCATCGTTCATGCTTTGCATATTATTTGCAACACTATCGTAGTTTTCGTAAACAGAGCTTTCTGTTACTTCCAGACGAATCTTATGCGGATCAATCTGATTGTCTTCGATAATACGAAGTAAATCATCGGTCATACTCTTAACGGATAATTCTAAGGGAGAACAGTTGACGGTAATGCAATCAAACTCATAGTTGTCGTCCATCCGACGGATCTCCTGACATACCTTATTTAAAATAATACAGGTAAGAGAATGGATGCATCTGCTTTCTTCGGCAATTGGAATGAATGTTCCAGGGTATAGAATATTTCCATCGATTTCCAAACGCATAAGAGCCTCGGCACTTAGGAAAGCCTTTTTCTCAACGGAGAAGATTGGCTGTGCATAGGCTAACACTCTTGGATCATTCAAGTCTTTGCGATCTCTGATATCTTCTAGTGCTAAATGTACACGATAGTATTCCATAAACGCTGTCATTTCACTATTACCGGCAAACAGGCACTCATTTTTTGCGTCATTTGCAACCTTTGTTTGCAGGAAGGAAAAGTAGTGCTGCAAAATATCAATATTTCGAAGAAAGGGGTGGTGAGAAATTCCAATAGCTTTAAAATAGGCAGGTAGATACTCATAACCCGTAGGATGGCTGATGATATCAATTACGGCATCAAAATAATCCCGAGCAGTAATATTTTCATCTAAATAGGTAAAAGCCGCATAGGTACTTGTGGAAATACGATAGGCATAACTGCGATTACAAATGCGCTCCGTTCTTCTTGCAATATCAGAAATAATATTGTGAATGGAAGATTCCTGTAGTACAAAGTTAGTTTTTTCCAGTTGAGGAATAGAAACAAAAACAACAATAAACTTTTTATTTTTCTTAATGGAATCAGAGATTTTTGTGTTTAGAGGATCCCCGTTTTGTGTACCTGTTTCTTCGTCATAAGGATTGCTATGAAAAAGTAAATAGCAAGCCATGAAAGGAACGGTATAGGTGAGGCTGATAAACACCTTTGTAGAGAAGAACAATTGGAAAATCAAGGTGACCGACATAGCAACAGAGAAAATCTGCATGCTAAGCAAGATGACCTTAGGCAATTTATTCCTATTTAAAAACGTAAGAATTAACACGATAACGCAAGCCACTAATCCAAATTGGCAGCAAAACATAATGAATCGTTGCAACAATATGGCATCAGAAGGGAAGGGATTATGAAATCCGTGGATAAAAGAAAAGTAGGCAAATCCAATAAACCCATAAAACATACAAAAGATGAGGGCGCTTAAAAGAGCTGGCCGATTATAAGAAGAACCGTGTGTCAAATAATATATATAGGTAAGAATCAGATTTAAAATACCAATATAACAAACTCCATATACAATGAAAGCAATCAATATTAAAAGAGCGTTGTGGGGACGGTCGCCGGATACAGAGAATCCAATGAAAAGCAGGGTAATGCTTCCAATCATTCCTAGAATAATACCCACAAAGTCAATCATATACCCAAGGGTTTTACGAGGGTTTGAATATAGCATAAAGAATAGGATTAAACATCCCAATATTACACTAGAAATTTCACCATATACATTAATAACCATTTATACTCACCAATTACTTTCTTTGATTTTTACCGAAAAAACCAAACATATAATAGATGGAACGTTTACAGATGTCAACCTTAAATCAAATTATTTCTATTTTTTGAAATAGTATTCAGAAAATATTGGAAAATCAGTAGTTTACTTTGCGTTTACAATTCCATGTAAAATGTATATCCATAATACAAATCCGAGAATTTGTTCATTGAAAAAACGTTTTGTCGGGAATAAAATCACTTAAAGATAAGATAATAATATGGAAAGTAGGAGGTTTGCTTATGGCTTCTGTAGCAGAAAATATGAAACACGCAGCAGAGAGACAGGCGTTTTCTGTAGCTATTGACAGTTTTTTAAATCATGTAGACAAACAGAACGAGACAGAAAGATGCGAGACTTATTTAAAGCTTGTGAATATGGCAGAAAAGTTCTGGGGAAAGGGAAATGAAGAAACCATGGACAAGGTCCGTGCGGCAGTTTCTGATCCAAACAATCGCTGGGTAAAATACGTAAATAAGATTATTGATGAATCAAATCCTAAATTTGCTAAGAAGTTTATCTTAAACCTTGGATACGAAGCATTTTTCCGAGGCACAAAGATGATTCGTGCAAATCGTGAAAAATACAATTGTAATATTCCTTGGTTGATTCTTTTTGATCCAACCATGGCTTGTAACATGCACTGTGTAGGTTGCTGGTCCGGTACATATGGACATAAGGCAAACCTTACATTTGAAGATATGGATAAGATCGTTACAGAAGGTAAGGAACTTGGCGTATATCTTTATATGATGACCGGTGGAGAACCAATGGTTCGTAAGGCTGATATTATTAAGCTTTGTGAAAAGCATAATGATTGTATCTTTGCAGCTTATTCTAATTCTACCTTAATTGATGAAGAACTTTGCAAGAAAGTAGTAGAATTAGGAAACTTAACCTTCATGCTTTCTATTGAAGGAACTCCTGATACAAATGATGCCCGTCGTGGTGAAGGACATTATGCAGCCGTAATGAAGGCAATGGATTTACTTAAGAAGTACGGTATCGTTTATGGTACATCAATTTGTTATACAAGAGATAATATTGAAGCCGTTACAAATGATGACTTCTTGAGATTTATTTCTGAAAAAGGAGCACGTTTTGGATTCTACTTCCATTACATGCCAGTAGGTAATAATGCAGTACCGGAACTTATGCCTACAGTTGAACAGCGTAAGAAGATGATTGAAAAGATCCGTTGGGTCCGTTCAAAGGAAAGCGACATTGAGTTCTATCCAATGGACTTCCAGAATGACGGTGAATATGTTGGTGGATGTATCGCTGGTGGTAGAAATTACTTCCATATCAATTCTAATGGTGATGCAGAACCTTGTGTATTCATTCATTACTCAAATACAAATATTCACGAGCATAGCATTTTAGAGATGCTTCAGTCTCCATTATTTATGGAATATCACAAAGGACAGCCATTTAACCGTAATCATTTACGTCCATGTCCAATGCTTGAGAATCCTCAGTTGCTTCGTGAAATGGTAGACAGAAGTGGTGCACATCAGACTAACTTAGAGTCTCCTGAAGAAGCTGATCATCTATGTGCAAAATGTGATGATTATGCTGCTGAATGGGCTCCGGTTGCAGATGAAATTTGGGCTAGTCAGACACATCGTAAGGCTTCTTACGAAAACTATTCAAAGGAACATCGTGAGCATCCAGAACTTGCAGCCTTTGAGACCTTAGAAGATTTAGAGGAAAAATCTGAATCTAAGGTTGGTTAATTACATATATACCTTATTTGATAAGTTATCCGTCTCGATGTAATGTCGAGGCGGATTTTTTGTCTAAATTATGATATAGAAGTAAAAAATATGATATTTATAATGAATTTACATAGGTTATGATAAAATAAATGAAAAGGAGGAGGATAGATTATGGCATTAGCAAACTATGAAACAGAACATATAGATAAGGTTCGCGACATATCATCAGAATGTATGGTGTTATTAAAGAGCAATGGAGATTTTCCCTTAAAGGAAGCGGGAAAAGTTGCTTTATATGGAAATGGTGCCAGACGAACAATAAAGGGTGGTACCGGCTCAGGAGATGTGAACTCAAGATTTTATGTTACCTGTGAGTATGGTTTAAAAAAAGCGGGATTTTTTATTACGACGGATAAGTGGATGGATGCTTATGATGAAATTTGTGAAAAGCATAAAGAAGCTTTTGTAAAAAAGATGAAGGCTGAGGCAAAGGCGGTAAAATTGCCTGCAATGATGTATGCTATGGGAAAGGTGCTAACAGAGCCTGAGTATGAACTCCCCATAGATGGAGAAGGGGATGTTTGTGTGTATGTCCTTTCCAGAAATTCTGGAGAAGGAAATGACAGAGTTCCTGAAGCAGGAGATGTGTTGCTGACTGAAGCAGAAAAAAGAGATATTTTGAAGTGTTTCAAGCAGTACAAAAAGTTTATTCTCGTATTAAATGTAGGCGGTGTGATCGACTTGTCTGATGTTTCAGAAGTTGAAAATATCCTGGTCTTATCACAGCTTGGCGTTTCAACAGGAGATGCTCTTGCAGATGTTTTATTAGGAAAGAGTAATCCATCTGGAAAGTTAACCACCACTTGGAGTGCATGGAAAGATTACTCTACCATAGGAGAATTTGGAGATAAAAACGAGACTCGTTATAAAGAAGGCGTTTATGTCGGATATCGTTACTTTGATTCTGTAGGGAAAAGGGCGCTCTATCCCTTTGGATATGGGTTGTCTTATACTACCTTTTCCATGGAATGCAAGGATGTTTCGGTAGAAGATACAAAGGTTCATCTTAGCTGTATAGTGAAAAACACCGGGGCTATGAAGGGAAAAGAAGTAGCACAGCTTTATGTTACCTGTCCCTGGGGAAAATTAGATCAGCCTTATCAGAAATTGGCAACTTATCAAAAGACGAAGCTTTTGGCTCCGGGAGAAGAAGAAAAACTGGAACTTTCCTTTGGCATGGAAGAGATTGCGTCCTATGATGAAGAAAGTGCATCCTACCTATTAGAAAAGGGACAGTATATTTTACGACTTGGAGCAAACAGTCAGGATACCAAAGAGGTAGCTGCTTTGGAATTGAAAGAGACAGTGACCCTTCGCAAATTAAGTCGTGTGGGTGGAAATACAGACTTTAAGGATTTTGTCCCAGAGAAGACATGGAGTGATGTATCACAGGGAAGTACAAAGGTAATCAGCGTAGATGAGAAGGCATTTGAATGCTTATCATGGCCAAAGCCAATGGAACTTAGTAAGAGAGCAAAAGATTTTGTCTCTACTCTTACAGAAGAAGAATTGATTTATTTAAATATCGGTCAATTTAGTGAGAAGGGAGGCATTAATTCTGTAATTGGAGCGCAATCAGGTCATGTGGCAGGTGCTGCAGGAGAAAGCTCTTCAAGGGTGAATGGTATTGCTCCAATTATTATGGCAGATGGCCCTGCAGGTTTACGTTTGAATAAGGAATATGTTAAGACAAAGGATGGGGTAAAGGCAGTTGGTAATACTATGCCAGAAGGATTTGATGATTATCTTTCCCCTGTTGTAAAATTTGCTCTGGATAAACTGGTGTATCGCAAGCCGAAAAAGGATGTCTTTACACAATACTGTACAGCAATTCCTATTGGAACAGCTCTTGCTCAGTCATGGAGCGATGAAGTATGTATGATGTGTGGAGATATTGTTGGAGATGAGATGGAGCGCTTTGGTGTACAACTTTGGTTGGCACCGGCCTTTAATATTCATCGAACACCACTTTGCGGAAGAAACTTTGAATACTGTTCAGAAGATCCTTTGATTAGTGGAAAAGTAGGTGCAGCCATTACAAAGGGTGTGCAAAAACATAAAAACTGTGGTACGACCATTAAGCATTTCTGTTGCAACAATCAGGAACTTTCACGATATCAAAATGATTCTATGGTATCAGAAAGAGCATTGCGTGAGATTTATTTGAAGAATTTTGAAATTTGTATCAGAGATTCTCATCCAATGGCCTTAATGACCTCTTATAACCTTTTAAATGGTGTTCATACAGCAGAACACGAAGATTTATTAAAAGGTGTATTGCGTGAGGAATGGGGATATGAAGGTCTGGTAATGAGTGATTGGATTCTGGATATGATGGTGGACAAAAGTTGTAAAAACAGAACCACCCATTCTGCTCCGGCAATGAAGGCTGGAAATAATGTCTTCATGCCAGGATCAACCGCTGATTTTAATCGAGCATTAAAGGCGGTAAAGAATGAGAGCGAAGAAGGCTATACTCTAACTCGAGAGGAATTAGAGTTTAATGCAGCCGTTCTTTGTGAAACCAGTTGGAAGTTACATGAGTAATTAATTTAAAATAAGGGATTTGATTTCCTCAGAAGAGGCGGTGAGAGAACCTTGAATCATTTCAGGTTTTCCGCCGCCTTTTGCATGTAGTTTTTCTCGGAGGGTTTTCGCTAAGACGCTACAATCCTTTTCCATTGATCCAATGATAAAATTATATCCATGATCATTCTTATTGAAGATGGCGCAGTATCCAGGATGGATGGTAGTTAAATGGTTGACTTCATATCGCAATACATTTGCGTCAGTGTTTTCTGTAAATAAAACCACATCGCAGGCGTCCGGATCAAGGGATGCACTTTTAAAGGCGAGAAGATTCTTTTGACTACTGGCTAGTTCCCCTCTCAGTACGCCTATATCCTCTTTTAGTTTATTTACGGAAGGTACAATATCGTCAATCTTTGCAGAAGTGAGATGAGAAATCTCTCGACACTGTGATAGACGGAGACGATAGTCCATTAGGGCACGCATGCCACAAAGGATGGATAAACGCACACCACCTTTGTAGTTTGTGATGTCAATTACTTTTAAAATTCCAACTTCAGCTGTGGATTTTACATGGGGTGCACAGCAGGCACAAATATCGGTATCCTCAATAGATACGATACGAATGGCACCCTTTAATTCTTTTTTACTGCGATAATCTAGGGTTGCTAGTTTTTCTTTTGAGGGATAGTAACAAGTGACAGCTTTCCCTGCAAAAATAGCCTCGTTTGACTCTTTTTCTAATTCGAGGATTTCTTCTTCTGTCATAGGACCATTATAATCCATGGTAACTATGGAATCGCTTAGATGAAAACCAACATTTTCGTATCCAAATCTTTTGTTAACAAGACCGGAGAAAATATGTTCGCCGGTATGCTGCTGCATATTGGAGAAGCGGTGAGCCCAGTCAATTTGGCAGAATACGGTTTCATTTTCTTTCAGAGTAAGATTTGTGGCAGAAACGGTATGGATGATGATTTCGTCCTTTATTTGAACGTCACATACTTCGTATCCGTTTATGGTACCTCGATCAGGAGTCTGCCCGCCTTCTTCGGGAAAGAAGACAGTTTGGTCTAAAATTATCTGACAGGTAGAATCGTCTACGTTTTTACAAGATAGAACTCTACTTTCACAGGTTGTTTGATAAGCATCAATATCATATAATTTCGTTGTCATAGAAATATCCTTTACTGTTTTATAATTTAAAAATAGTTCTTTTGCTATGGAGTTTAATAGCAACAAAACTATCATATCTTCTAGAGGAATAAATGTCACGAAAATGTTTGAAAAAAATTTAAAAAAGTACTTGCATTCCTATAGGGTCTTCTGTATAATGTCTATTGTTGACTTGGTTCAACAAACAGCCCAACCCGCTGAATAGTTTTATAAAAACTATAATTTTATAAATAATGCCCAGTCGCCAAGTGGTAAGGCAACGGACTCTGACTCCGTCATTTCCAAGGTTCGAATCCTTGCTGGGCAGCTATTAGACCATCTCTTATGAGATGGTCTTTTTTTATGTTCAATCAAAAGAAAACTCCCGGAGAAAAGTTCTCCGGGAGTTTATGTGTGTATGTAAAATATTTATAAAGTTTTATGCAAGAAATCCGCAAGCACGGTTTACTGCATCTAAAGTAGCTTCCATGATTCTGCCAGGACAGGCTGCATCACCAACTACGACCACTTCATCAAAAGCTTCCTTTAAAGGAGCGAGTAATGCGTTTTCTGACTTCACACCGATTGCAAGAATAACGTTATCTGCATCAATGTGAGACTTGCTTTGATCCTTTGTGCTTTCTACATTTACACCAGTAGCATCAATAGATAATACCTTTTGACCTGTGCAAATAGTCTCATCGAATTTAGCAACACGAATCTTATAATCAACTAAAACGGAACGATATAAGCCACGACCGATTTCGTCCATCATTTCAATCAGAGAAACTTTCTTGCCATCATACGCAAGTGTTTCTGCAACTTCCATACCAGTGTTTCCACCACCGATAACGGCAATAGAACCATCTTTTACAGTTTTTGCGCCTGATAAGAATTCTTCAGCTGTGATTACATTTTCTCCATCTACACCATCAAAGCCAGGTACGATTGGAGTACCACCGGTTGTTAGGAATACACCAACTGGATTTACTGATTTTACAACATCCACAGTTGCTTCGCAGTTTAATCTCACTTCAATACCGGCAGCTTTTACTCTTGCAATTAAGCTGTTTTTGTAAGCGCCTAATTTGTCCTTTAATACAGGCTTGTCAGCAAGATTTAACTGGCCACCAAGAACGTCAGCCTTTTCAAAAATTACAGGCACAAATCCGCGGGTCTTTAATGTAAGTGCGGCTTCCATACCAGCCGGGCCACCACCGATGACTGCAACACAACGTCCGTCGCCGTTTTTCTCATACTGAGAAAACTCAACTTCACGTCCACAACGTGGGTTAACGGTACATTTAATGTGTCCTAAGGTTCCGATGGAACCGAAGCAGTTCAAACAACCGATACAACGGTTTACTTCGTCCTCACGTCCTTCCTTTGTCTTTTTGATAAATTCAGGATCAGCTAAAGTAGCACGACCAAGACCGATAAAGTCACAAACTTCTTCCTGTAAGAGTTCTTCTGCTATAGAAGGCTCTTTGATATTGTTTACAGCGATAACTGGAATGTTTACAGCTTCGCGAATGGTTTTTGCAAGATGCTTCTTCCATCCCTGAGGATATGAAGCAGGCTCTACAATAGTAGTAGAAGATTCATAGATACCACTGGAAACATTGATGACATCAATACCGCATTCTTCTAATGCTTTTGCAATAGGTACTGTCTGCTCTAAAGTAAGACCACCTTCCACAAATTCATCAGCGCTGATACGAACAGAAATAGGGAAGTCTTTTCCACAGGTTGCACGAATACCGGCAATGATTTCTGCCATAATAGTGAATCTTTTTTCAAAAGATCCGCCGTATTTATCTTCACGAACGTTGGTGTATGGTGATAGGAATTCATCTAGAAGATATCCGTGAGCACCGTGAAGTTCAACACCGTCAATTCCAGCAGCTTTTGCAATATTTGCACCTTTTACGAAATCCTTTACAAGGCTTTCAACTTCTTCTGTAGTTAAGGCTCTAGGCTCTTCTTGTGTGACTTTACATGTGATTGCTGAAGGAGCTACAATCTGACGTCCTTCAATCATTGCAGATTTGTTTTCACGTCCAGGATGATGGAGCTGAACAAAGATTTTGGTGCCATAACGATGAACACGATCGGCAAGACGTTCAAGTCCTGGAATGAGTTTTGGGTCATTGGCACCTAACTGGCAGAGCATACCGGTACCATATTTGGGTTCTACACGTGTGATTTCGGTAATAATTAAACCGATGCCACCTTTTGCTCTTTCTTCGTAGTAACGAATAATGTGTTCGTTTGCTTCTCCGCTTGACTCTGCTAAACCTACACCCATAGCGGTCATAACAGAACGGTTTTTGATGGTAAGTCTTCCAATCTTACCTTCTTCAAATAATTTTTTTGACATAATTTTTCCTCCGCTTTCATACGTCTCGGATAACACCCCTATTATCCTTTTTGTGGGCCTTCATTATTAACAACGAAAAACCGTATGAAGTTTTGGAAAACATTTTTACTTACTTGTCCGTTTTATATTGTTTACATAAGTACTGTCTTCAATGGAAGTAGTTAAGGCTTCTGCTATGTGGGCTCGATAATCTGCAGGTATGCGATTTAAAGCCTTAAACATTGGTGCAAAATGACAGCGCAATATTTGTTCGGTATAAGCCATGTATAGCTTTTTCCCTTTGTCATTTACATTTACAAGAATTTCCTTTTTACTTCCGGTCAGTAATGATTTTGTTACAAGTCCCTTGGATTCCAGTCGATTGACAATTTTTGTAAAATTGGATTTTGTGATACCAAGACGAGAAGCGATTGTAGACATGTTATCATGTAAATCTTCATTCTCTAGAAGGTATTCCAAAACCTGAATCTGTGCATATGAATATTGCACATCTTCAAATTCCAGCTTCTCAAGTTTGTATACTCCTGCGTAAATATTGCAGTACTTGATCAGCGCTTCAACCAGTTTTCTGTTGTCTCCCATCCATTCGAGTTTCATAACAAAATCTCCTTTTGAATACTATATACACTTATATACTATATCCTCAAAATGAGTATCTTGCAATTCACTCTATTAATAGTATAATATATTTAGTTTCCAATGGAAACTAAAATTTAATATTTTTTATTTGTAAAGGGGGATTTATATGAACACAAATAAAAAAACGCTCAGAGTGCTATGTCTGGCACTCATTCTGATCTTCTTAGGAAGCGCTGTGGCGGGGTTAATTAACAGTAGCTTCACGGGAGTAAAGGTCAGTCGAATTTCTTTTGAAACGGCAAATGGAGAGTTAAGCGGGCTTTTGTATTTGCCAAAGGATGCTTCACAATCCAATCCGAAACCAACCATCATTGTTACCCACGGATATTTAAATTCAGCAGAAATGCAGGATGCAAATGCAATCGAACTTTCCAGAAGAGGGTTTGTTGTATTGGCCCTAGATCAATATGATCATGGACATTCAGCATTGAATAAAGAAAATTATATGTCAGAGGATTTTCTTGGTATGTGGATGCCATTCTGGGTAAATTCCATGAACGATGCTGTTCAGTATATGTATGAGCAGCCATATGTATTAAAGGATGCACAAGGAAATGGAATCATTGGTGTAACAGGCCATTCCATGGGAGGATTTTCTTCCTCTATGGCCCTTGCTATGGACGAAGCACAGTATGAAACATCCGGGGTTAGAAAAATTTATGCTGGCTTAACAGAGGGCTCTGATTTTTCTTATACATCTTATGCAGGTATTGATGTTGCTACTGCAGATGCCCTGGGTGGCGGAAGAATCATGGGAAAGGTTGCTGCTCAGTATGATGAATTCTTTTTCAATGATCCATCAGAAACAGTAAACACAGTTCGTCACAAAGATTATGTATCTACAGAGGAAGCACAGATCTGGCTGGAACAGGACGCTCCACAGGTGGATACCTGGTATGATACAAAGGATGGGGGAAAACGTATTATTTATGAACCCGCACAGACTCATCCCTGGAACCATTTCTCAAAAACCACTACAAGCTATGCTGTTTCTTTTTACATGACAGCATTTGAGGATTATGGTGATTTGTTAAAAGACATTGATCCAAACGCTCAGGTATGGCAGTGGAAAGAATTCTTTGAACTTGTGGCACTGGTAGGATTTATAATGCTCTTTGTACCGGTTGTTACATTGCTTACAAAACTTCCATTCCTTAAGGAAGCCGTCACAGAAGCTCTTCCGGTAAGAAATGTGAAAACATCAACTGCAGGAAAAGTTGTAAGTGGAATTGTTTTAGTAGTGGTAGCTTTGTTACCAGCAATTTTCTATACTCCATTAGTAGATGGCGGTGCCGGTTCACTTGGAACAAATATTCTTATGGGAATTGGAATCGCTGGAGCAGTTTGTGGAGTTATTTCATGTGCACTATCACAAAAAGCGAAAAACAAGAGCGGAAGAAATGGAAGTATTGTAGCGATTATTTCCGGTATTTGTCTGGCCTTTACTGCTCATACCGCTATGTATGAAAACATTGTTGTTTGGCCGGCTCCAGCAGTAAGCGATATTGCATACTGGACAATAAATGCAGCTTTGATTTCAATTTTGGCAATGGCTTTAATCTATGGTTTTACAAAGGCAAAAGATGGAGTAAAACTTTCTGATTACGGTATTGTCTGCTCAGTAAAAACCATCGTTGCTGGTCTTTGTACGGCAGTTGCAGCAGTAGTAATCGGATATGTTGTATTGGCACTTATGGATGTACTCTTTAAGGCAGATTTCAGAATCTGGACCTTTGCCTTTAAGACTTTTGATGCCAATATCATGCCCACAGTATTGAAATTTTTGCCGACCTTCTTACTGTTTTATGTTGCATCGACTGCATCTATTACAATTAATACAAATACAGAAGGCACAAAGGGGGTTAAGGGATATTTCCTGGCTATGTTTTTAAATGCCGGCGGAGTATTCATCTGGCTGATTCGTCAGTATGGCACCTTATTTGCCACTGGTGTAGCAGCTCATCCGGAATCAGCATTGTCTGGAATCGTCCTTGTAGCTATGGTGCCAACATTGGCTGTAGCAGCAATTTTATCTAGAGCTTTGTACAAACGCATGGGTAATATTTGGACTCCTGCATTTTTAAATGGTATCTTAATGACGGTAATGACCATTGCAAATACCACTGTATTTTTAAAGGTATAAGTTGATTTCTACCAGTTTTTATGATATAAAAAACAAACATAATAGTTAGTAACTGCCACCGGGTAGTGAATGTTAAAAGCATTCGTTTTCACATCGTAAGGTCTTAGAAGATGTGAATACGGATGCTTTTTTGATGAAGAGGTGTTCTATGAAAAACATAAAGGGGTATTTTACCCGGTTTGAAAAAATATTATGGCTTGGTTCAGTGTTTTTGATTGTTGGTTCTTTTTATATATTTGACAAAGAGAGCTATTATACTCTGGTTGCATCTTTTATAGGTGTAACGGCCATTTTATTAAATGCCAAGGGGAATCCCATAGGGCAGTTTCTCATGATTTTATTTAGTATGCTCTATGGATATATCTCCTATCGTTTTCAGTATTATGGTGAAATGGTTACTTATTTGGGAATGACCATGCCCATGGCGTTAGTAGCACTGATTTCCTGGCTTCGTCATCCCTTTCAGGGAAATAAAAAAGAAGTGGAAGTAAATCATCTGACAAAAAGTGAAATCTATGGAATGTTTCTATTAACTGTTGTCGTTACCTTTGCCTTTTATCATGTTTTAAGCTGGTTTCATACCGCAAACATTATACCAAGCACTTTTTCTGTTACCACAAGCTTTTTGGCAGTATATCTTACCTTTCGCCGAAGCCCGTATTTTTCTTTGGCCTATGCAATGAATGATATTGTTTTGATTGTCTTATGGATTCTTGCCAGTTTTGAAAGTATCCACTATGTTTCTGTGACAGTATGTTTTTGTGCTTTTTTCATAAATGATGTGTATGCATTCATCAGTTGGAAAAAAATGGAAAAACGACAGAGGAGGTAAAGGTGGAAATTTTTATAAAATTTTGATACAATGCACTTTGTGTAAATTGAAAAAAGATTTTGGAGGACGACATGTTACAGTATCTTATTTGTTTTTTGATATCAATGGTACCTTTGATTGAACTTCGTGTGGCTGTACCTTACGGTTTGGCTATGGGATTAGATCCTACGATTGTTTATCCTATTTGTATTGTTGGAAATATGCTTCCTGTACCAATTATTTTCTTCTTTGCAAGAAAGGTGTTGGAATGGGGAAAAGATAAAAAAGTGATTGGAAAATTCTTTACTTTTTGTTTGGAGAAAGGACATAAGGGAGGAGAAAAACTTCAAGAAAAAGCAGGCCGTGGATTGTATGTTGCCTTATTTTTATTTGTCGGAATTCCTGTTCCCGGAACAGGTGCCTGGACCGGAACATTAGCAGCATCTCTTTTGGATATGGAGTTTAAAAAGAGTGTAATTGCCATTGTTTGTGGAGTTGTTTTAGCAGGTATTATTATGGGAGCTGGAGCAGCTGGAGTTTTAACTTTATTTGGATTATAAAAAAATGCGCCAGATTGAGTATTTGGATTCATCCTTTAAATACTCAAGACCGACGCTTTTTTATTAGATATTTAGTTTTGTAATAAAATCTTTTACCATCTTGTCATAGCCGGCTTTGTCGGACATACATGACCAGGCGTGATCCGCACCTGGGAAGAAATGAATTTCTTTGTAGCAGTTTTGTGCGTGTTTATAATTTATCTCGGAATGTTTCTTGTCAATAAAAGTATCAGCAGCGCCATGAACAAATAATATAGGCGTAGTGTTTTCTTTTAGCATCATGCAAGGCTTTACATCGGAAAAATAAAAACCGTGAATAAGTTTGCACCAAAGGGAGGCAAGGGATGTGAAAAACCGAGGCAAGTGCATTTGCTTTCCAATCAAATCGCCTAATAACAGCTCTAGATCGGCGTATCCGCAATCCGCAACACAAAATTTAAAATCACTGGTAAGGCCAAGGGCGGATAGACTAATGGCACAACCTAAACTCTCTCCGTGAATACCGATAATGATATCATTCCCAAATCGGTGCTGCAGTGCGTTTTTAACCTCGATAAGATCTTTCTTTTCAAGGAAACCCATGGTAGTAAAGCATCGCTTGTTGGCTCCGTGATGACGATCGTCATAGATGTAGATATTGTAACCTAAATCATAGAAGGTCGGCACGTAGCGAAGACTTCCATAGCGATTGGAAGTGTAACCGTGGGTGATTATACAAAACTTGTTTGAATCAGCGGCAGCAGAATGATTCTTGATTAAGGTGCCGTGTAAAAGATATCCGTCAAAGGATGTGACATCAAATTCTTCTTTGTCGTAAGTATCATAGTCCTTCCAATTGTCGTATTCCTTTTCTAGTTTCTCCCCATCTTCTAGAGAACGAACCTTTGGTGTAAGAACGTAGTACATACAAAAATAAGAAATCCCCAAGATGGCAACGATTAAAATAAGTAAAATGATTAGTAATACTTTTAGCATAAATAAACCCCCTTTAATCTGCTAAGAAATATTTTAACACCCCCCAAAATCATATCAAGTATTTTTTGGCCAAGGAGCAGAGTGTGTTATAATATCCCGTCAGGAGATAATGAAATGAAAGCGAATAGAGAAGACAGCTTGGTAAAGTTTTTTCACTCTATACCAAGTATTTTAATTTATCAAATTATTACAAAGAGTTTATTATATGTGATTGTAAGTCTTTTAAAGCAGGCTGCACTTTTATATTTATATCATGCAGGACGCAGTGCCATTACCAGTGGAGATTTACCATACATCCTTAGAACAAAAGAGGGATGGGTTGTAATGATTATAGGCCTTGTATCTGTATTTATTTACACGGTGTTCGACATAAATGCCATGTTTATTCTAAGCGATAATATCTTACACGGGAAAAAGAAGCCATGGTGGATTATTTTAAAGGAAGCCTTTATTTCGCTGAAGTATTTTTGGCATCCACAAGGCTTGTTTGTAACCTTATATATGGGACTTTTAGGACCTTTAATTGGAACGGCCTTTGGACTGTCTTTTATGATTGGATTTTCTGCTCCAAACTTTGTCCTAAAATATATCAGTGCAAACCTCTGGCTAAGAGTTTTGGTTTTTTGCGGGGTAATGCTGTATTTATTTGTAGTAGGAATCTATATTTTTACCCTTTTATATGTGATATTTCAGCATCAAAAAATTAATGTGGGAATGAAATCGTCCCGATACATAGTGACACGAAATTGGAAGAGCTTTTTAAAGTCAATGATAGGGTTTTTATTGGCTGCCATACTGGTGGAAGGGGCCGTTACCGTAGGGCTTTACGTACTCCCTATGTGGGCAATCAATACACTTTCGTTATCTTTGTATGTATCAAGGGTGCTAAAAATCTTTTTTATT
This sequence comes from Lachnospiraceae bacterium, assembly GCA_024692825.1. Classification (GTDB taxonomy): domain Bacteria; phylum Bacillota; class Clostridia; order Lachnospirales; family Lachnospiraceae; genus JAILEN01. The sequence continues at coordinate 29,378 of JAILMB010000280.1, forward strand.
GCCTTGTTTGTAGTGGGAAGCTATTTGTTTATTCTTTTGTTCTGTCCCTTTTTTGCTATGAAAATTACGGTGTTGTTTGAGTACTATGAGAAAATGCAAACCACAGTGATTTATCCAACAAGACAGAATAAAAAAAGAAACCGCGTGGCAGGGACACTATGTATATTAACACTTTTTGTGGCCAGCACCATTTGTGCAAATCGATTTGATGTAGTATTTCCTGTTAGAAACAGTGCAAAAATAGTTGCCCATAGAGCAGGAGGAAATCTAACTACGGAAAACACATTACAGGGCATAAATGAGGCAATTGCCCATGGAGCAGATGTGGCAGAAATCGACGTTCAGCGAACCGTAGATGGACATTATATTGTTTGCCATGATAGTGACTTAGAAAGATTGACAGGTGAAAAAGGAGATCCTAAGGCCCTGACCCTAGAAGAAATAAAAGAGTATAGAATCATCAACACCGCCCGGCCATGGGAGGATGGAGATGAGATTGCTACCTTGGAAGAGATTCTTGATGCTGCAAAGGGAAATATTGACCTTTTCATCGAATTAAAGGGGAAAACCGCGGATGAGCAGATGGTGGAAGATGTCTATAAGATGGTAAAAGAACGGGATATGTTATCGCAATGCGTCTTTACCTGTTTTTACTACCGGATAATCGAGTATATAGAAGAAACCCATCCAGAAATAGAAACAGGGTATTTGGTATATTTTTCCTTTGGCAATCTGGAAGAAATGAGTGGGGATGATTTATTTGTAGAAACAGAGTGCCTGTCAGAAAGTGAAATTGATCGCATACATAATTTAGGAAAGAAAGTAGGCGTTTGGACAGTTAATACCAGCTCGGATCTAAAACTTTGGCTATTAAGTGACGTGGATTACATTGTTACAGATGAAATCAGAGGCGCTTTGGCTTTAAAGCGATTTTTACATTTAGACGATGATGAAGAACGAATTATGGATGCAATGTTTCTCTTAATGTAATTGTAAAAACAGCTCTATATTTGCTATAATAAGACATACTTTGGAGAGTATATATGGAAAATTCAAATAATTCACTTATGAAAAGAATAGTCTTTGGAATTTTGGCAGCGCTGGTACCACTATCAGCGCTTGTTTCTTTGCCTAAATCTGCGGACGTTCCATATACATCAGAAGTCTATTATTTAGTAGACGACATAGAAGAAAATGGAGAACCATTTACAGGAAGAAATCTTTCCCGTGGGGAAGAATTGGTCCTGACCTGGGAAGTGCTTGAAGATAAGAGCATTGCCTATCCTACCCTGAATTTGAATACAGAGTATTGTGCCATAGAGGTATATATTGATGATGAATTATTCTTTCAATATGGAGACAAGGAAACTGTAACAAAGAAAGTTTTTGGCAGAACACCAATCTCCATTCCTTTACCAGAGGATTGCTATGGAAAAACCCTTAGTCTACATTTGTATGCCTCTCAAAATGTTACTTTTACAACGGATGCTATATATTATGGAAATATTGAGGATATAGGAAACTTCTACTTTAAAAACAGGAGATTTGCTCTTTGGGTTGGAATGTTTTTGTGTGTATTTGGATTACTGTTAACAGCTACAGTTCCATTTTTAAAATCAATTTATTCCCGTTCAAAAAACATTCTGTTTCATGGACCACTGTTACTTTGCCTTGGAATCTATTTTTTAAGCTATAATCAACTGTTTTTTATCATCCTTCCGAAACCTTTAGTATCAAATTACGTAGAGTACTTGAGCTTGTATATTCTTCCTTTTTTAGTGCAGGGAGCAACTCTCGCGGAAAGAAACAGTAAGATTAACAAAGTTGGAAAACTGTTTTTGCTAGTAGATGGTGTATTCATCATAAGTTCTTTGATTTTGAGCTTTACCGGCGTAATCTTTATAAGAAATCTATTAAAGGTTGGTCATGTCTTTATTCTAATTCAAGGAGTTATTACACTGTTTAACTTCATTACCCAGATTAAGAGCTATTATGCGTCAGGACAAGATCAATATTTATACAATGGTAAATTTGGGTTTTTAAGTGTGATTACAGGGGCACTTATTATGGATGTCCTCTCCTTTACGGAGTTAATTAGCTGGTATGTAACGAATTCTTTGGGAAATAAGTACAATATTATAATGCGCGGTCGTTTTTTGATGATTGGTGCGTTGATTCTGGCTGCCTGTATGATAGCAGCCTATTTTTTCTATACCATAGCAAATATCAATGAACAAAATATCAAAAAAGATTTAGAAGGGTTGGCTTATAACGATGAACTGACAGAACTGGCAAATCGTGCTTACTGTGAACAAAAGCTGGAGATGCTAACTCGAAATAAAACGAAATGCATCGTCATTAGCTTAGACTTGGATGGATTCAAGCAGGTCAATGACAGTATTGGCCACGGCGCCGGTGATAAGATGCTTGTCGAGTTTTCAGATATTTTAAAATCTATTTTTGGTGGAAGTACCCTCTTAGGACGAATGGGTGGCGATGAGTTCATTGTGGTGTTAGATGGAGAAAACATAGAAAAGTGCGAAGAGTTACTGTGGGGCCTGGAAAAAGAATTGGAGCTATTCAATGAAGAAGAACATGAGTTTCAACTGGAAGTTTCCGGAGGATATGCGTGTTCATCTGAGACAAAAGACTATAACGCAAATAATACATATCTTTTAGCGGATGCGGAAATGTATAAGAATAAAAAACGGAAAAAGGAATTGGAGGGACAAAAGTATGAGAATTAAGCGGATACTCATTGTTCTTATGTTGTTTGTTCTTTTATATTTGATTTCTGTAAATACTGCAATTGTATTTGTTCATGACGATTTCACAACGGAAATGAATACTGACCAAGAGTGGAATGTATTCTTGGATGGTGAGTTTTTATGCGAAACAAATAATTTAAGGAATGTATATACTTATCATAAGGATATTGATAAAGGGTCCGTTTTAGTGTATGAAACGACACTAAAAAATGTTGGTGATTATATGTTCCCGGCAGTATTTATAAAGGAACATTATTGTGCCTATAAGGTTTTTTTGAATGATGAACTGATAGCAGAAAAGTATTTAGAGAAAGATCGTCGATATATTGGATTGGAACAAAGGGTGATTTCTCTTCCGAAGAATTATAAAGATGGAAGGTTAACAATTGAGCTATATGCTCATAGCACTGCTAGAATTGTGGGACTTGAAAACGTGGTAATTGGAGATTCCATAGGACTTCGAAATGGATTTTTCAGATTTCATATGGTGGGATCAGAAACAAGTATGCTTTTGATTTTCTTTGGTGCTATATATCTGTTTTTGACTTTTTTGTTAACGCCAAAATTCTCCTATATGAAGCAGTATATTCCGCTGGGACTTTTATCCATAGAATTAGGCCTAATGATTGCAACTAGATATGAATTATATTTTATGCTTTTAGACAATTCTTTTTCATCTTTTTTGTATGAATGCACCTTGTTCTCCATTCTGCCTCTTGGAATATGGAGTGGTTATTCTATGTTAGGAAGAGATGAGAATCTGTTTACTCGAAGAATCTCTATTGGGATCGCTTGTGCTGGAGTTGTTTTGTCTCTTCTTAGAATTGGGGAATGGATTGTACTGCCTCAGGTTCAGATGCCATTTGCCATTCTTTGTACCATAATGTTTATAGTACTTTATTACAGAGTGTATCGCATCTTTAAGCAAAGAGAGATGAAAAAGGACAACAAGGTAATTGTGGAGGCCTTGTGCATTTGTACCTTTTTTATGTTGATAGGATTTACTTTCAGTGGACTTCGGTGGCTGGGATGGAACCGCCTGACTACTATGGGAGATCTATTGGAAGTAGCAGTGATGTGTGTGGGGCCAATGCTTTTTGCATATTTTTTGCTTTTGGATTTCCTTTTCAATATTTCGAGAGTGTATGCGAAGTCTCAAGAATACGACTCTTTAACACGGCTAGCCTATGAAGATGGTTTGACGCATATTCCAAATAGAGCCAGGGCCAATCGCTATTTGAATCTTCTTGAAAGAAAGAAGACGGATTACTGTGTGATTAGTATGGATGTAAATGGACTGAAGAAAATAAATGATACCTATGGGCATGGAAAAGGGGATAAATTATTAAAGACCTTTTCAAAAGTGTTAGAAAAGGTTTACGAAAACCATTTTTATGCTAGAATAGGTGGCGACGAATTTTTAGCAGTAATGGAAGATGCTTCTGAAGCAGAAGTGAAGGAAAATATACGCTCGTTAAAAACAGAGTTAGATGCAATTAATGTACTAGGCGAAGATCCGTTTTCATACAGCGTTGCTGTGGGATATGCATATCGGCATGAGACGAAAGATCCTTCTCCGCATCAAACCTATTTGTTGGCTGATGAAAGAATGTATGATGACAAAAAACAGGGTCGGGAGATGAATCCATAGAGAGGCGCTAAATTATGTATGAAATGAAAATACGTGTGCCCTATAATGATATAGGTGCAGATGCTTATATGACCGAAACAGGAATGATTAATGAGTTCCAGAATTGTTGTACCTTTCACAGTGAAGATATCGGTTTTGGTCTTCGAGAGATGAAAAAAGATAATTTAGGATGGTTCTTGATTTCCTGGCAGGTTCACATTTATAAAAAACCATTTTATGGAGAAGAAATTATCGTGCAAACTATGCCGTACAGTCTAAAAGGTGCATTTGGCAATCGTAATTTTAGAATGAAAAGTTCAGATGGAGAAGTCTTAGCAGAGGCAAATTCCATTTGGGTTTTGATGAATTTGGAAAAAGAATCTCCGGTTCGAGTTCCGAAGGAAATGAAAGAGGCTTTTGGAATAGATGAGCCTCTTGATATATCCTGGCCGGATCGAAAGATTCCTTTGTGGGATCATCATGAAAAGGTATATGATTTTGAAGTGTCATTTATGCATGTAGATACCAATGGCCATATGAATAATACCTATTATATCGATGGGGCCTTGGCTGTACTTCCAAAGGATTTTTGTTCGAAAGAAATATATGTGGAGTACAAGATGCAGGCAAAGCTGGGAGATAAGGTGATCGTAGCCGTAGCGCAGAAAGAAGATAGATTTCAGGTTGTATTAGAAAATGAAGAACAAGAGATTTATGCAACAATAGAGTTTGCATAACCATACGTAGGAGGACGGAAAGACATGTTAAAATTAGGTGAGTATCAGAATTTAACCATGGTAAAAAAGGTTGAATTCGGTGTTTATTTGGCAGAGGAGAGAAATAGTGAAGAGCGTGTGCTCTTACCGGCAAAACAGGTTCCCCAAGGACTAAAAACCGGTGATAGTTTACGGGTATTTTTATATCGTGATTCGAAAGATCGTATGATTGCTACCACACAACAGCCCTTAATTACCATGAACGAAGTGAAACCTTTGAAGGTAAAGGAAGTTACAAAGATTGGTGCATTTTTAGACTGGGGACTAGAAAAGGATTTGTTCCTTCCATATAAGGAAATGACTGAGAAAGTAAGGGAACCACAAGAGATATTGATTCGTCTGTATGCGGATAAAAGTAATCGTCTCTGTGGAAGTATGAAACACATTTATGACTATTTGAAACAGTCATCCCCTTATCAGATTGGGGACGAAGTGCAGGGACGAATCTACGAGTTTGGCCATGACTTTGGAACCTTTGTTGCTGTAGATGATCAGTATTCAGCCATGATTCCAAAACACGAGGATGTATCAGGATATCATATAGGTGATATGGTTTCGCTTCGGGTTACAAATGTAAAAGAAGATGGAAAATTAGATGTTTCTTTGCGAGAAAAATCTTATGTACAAATGGAGGATGATGCGGAAGCGATTTTGCAATTAATTGATGCTTACGCAGGAGTATTACCTTTTACCGAAAAGGCATCTCCAGAAGTTATTAAAAGAGAAACCGGTTTGTCTAAGGCCGCATTTAAACGTGCCATAGGCCGGTTATATAAGGAAAGAAAAATAGATTTAACCGACGGAAAAATTCGTCGTGTTTAATATAAAGAAGAAAGAAGGTTATAACATGAAAAACATCATTAGTACAGATAAGGCTCCTGCAGCAATTGGACCTTATTCTCAGGCAGTAGAAATCGGTGGGATTGTGTATACGTCAGGAGTGATTCCTGTAGATCCGGCAACCGGAAATATTCCAGAAGGTAGTGTCCTTCAAGCAAAGCAGGCTTTTACGAACATGAAAAATCTATTAGAGGCAGCAGGCACATCTATGGATAAAGTATTAAAGACCACTGTATTTATCAAAGAGATGAATGATTTTGGCGCTATTAATGAAGTGTATGCTGAATTTTTCCCAGAACCATATCCGGCAAGAAGTTGCGTTGAAGTTGCTAGACTTCCAAAAGACGTTATGCTTGAAATTGAAGTAATTGCTGAAAAATAATCTATAAGACAAAAAAGCCTTACCAATCGGTAAGGCTTTTTTAATCTAGATACTCATATCAAAGTTCCCGCCAACGGATGGATTAACGGAAAGCTCCATTCCAGGTGCGGAAGCAATCATCTGTGATACACCTGCACCCTCCATCTTCATGGCATCCATAGACATATCTAAAACGGCGTAGCCTACGTCGTTATAGGTCTCGGCACGTGATAAATATGTAGCTAATGCTGCAACTCCTGTTACATCCATAGACTCACCCCTTTCGTTTGTATAGTTATTTATATTATAACATGATTATCAATAATTACAATGAGAAAGTCTAAGTTTCACACTTGTATAAGTTGGTAAAAGTGTACAAAATACGTTGAATTTGTAGTGCTAAAAGCGTAAAATGTCACTAAGGGTGGAGCCCGTTATTGAAAATTTCATTTTAAGGAGGAGAGAGACTTGGAAAAACAGAATCCTAAGGAAAAAATATCTTTTTTTAATTCTCTTAGTGCAAAAATTGTCATGATGGTTGGCGCAGTAGGAGGTATTATAGTTATTGTTCTAGTCCTCGTTGCAATTAAATCATCAACTGCAACTATTGAGACTACGTACTCAAATTACACTATGAATATGGCAGAGGCAGCTGCAGCTTCGTTAAATTCTTTAATGACAGGACAGGCACAGGGAATGGCACAAAATGGTGAAGTGTCATTTGACGGAGCAGGAGCTGAGAATTATTTAGCAACTAAGAGCATTGAGGATGATCCTGCCGGAGTGGCAGAGACCTTTGGTACAGCCCTGGCGGATGTAGAACTTGAAGGTATTGAAAGTTCCTATACTTATATGGTAAGTGCTACCGGTGTTATGTTATATCATCCAGATGCTGAAAAAGTTGGCGGTAATGTGGAAAATGCAGCTGTAAAGGGATTAGTTGAACGTTTGGCTAATGGCGAAACAGCTGAGTCTATCGGAGATGGATCTATTATTTATACTTACAACGGGGCAAAGAAGTTTGCAGGTTACGCTTTTACTTCAGCTGGAAACATTATCATTGTTACCGGTGATTATGATGAAATCTTAGCACCTATTTCGTTACTTACAACGAGATTGATTTTAGCAGCTATTTTCTTGATTGTTGTAGCGATCTTTGTATTCTTCTTTGGAACACAGATGCTGTTGCGTCCATTAGGACAGGTAGCAGAGATTATCGATCGTACTGCCAGATTTGATTTTACTCGTACAAGTAACGGTTCAAAGCTTGCAGCTCGAAAAGACGAGATTGGTATGATTGCAAAATCAACTTCATCAATGAGAGCCAGCTTACGAGATATTGTAAATCAGATTAACGGTGCATCTAATTTGATTAATACAGATGTCGTTGATTTGATGGACACTACAAGAGATGTTAATAATAAGTGTTCTGATAACTCTGCAACTACAGAAGAAATGGCAGCTGCTATGGAAGAAACATCTGCAACTACACAGAGTATTCAGGGCAATATTCAAGATATGCAACAGAGCGCATCTGATATTGAAACACTTACAGCTAGCGGAGAGAAGTTCTCTGATGAAGTTATGAATCGTGCGACAGAGCTTCGTAGTAATACTCAGACCGCTGCAGACAAGACAAGAAAGATGTATGAATCCGTTAAGGTTAAAGCAGATGAAGCTTTAGAGGATTCAAAGTCAGTAGATAAGATCAACGAATTAACAGATTCTATTATGAATATTTCAGATCAGACTTCACTTCTTGCTTTAAATGCATCTATTGAGGCTGCTCGAGCAGGTGAAGCAGGTAAGGGATTTGCAGTAGTAGCTGGTGAGATTGGCTCTCTTGCAAATCAGACTTCTGAGACAGTTGGAAATATCAATGAAATTGTGGGAGAAGTTATTGCAGCTGTTAAGAAGATGAGCGATTGTTTAGGAGAGACCAATACTTTCTTGGCAGAGAATGTTTTAACAGATTACGAGCAGTTTACAAGTGTCAGTGAACAATATCAGTCAGATGCAGATGAGTTTAAGACAAGTATGCTTCAGATTAAAGGTGGCGTAGAAGCTTTGAATGCAAATATTGATGAGGTTGCTGATTCGATCAACGGTATTTCAAATACAATTGAAGATGTTGCAAATGGAGTTACAGATATTGCAGGAAAGACAACAGATATTGTTGAAGGAACTTCCACACAGCAAAATAAGGTGGATGAGTGCAAGTCTTGTGTAAACGATTTGGAAGAAATCGTTGGAAGATTTACCCTGGAATAAACATCTGAAAACATAATAATTTAAAAGGCTTATAGACCATTGACAAATTTTTGACAATGGTCTATATTTGCTTTATACGAAAACGACATAGAAAATCATATGAGGATTTTCACGGAAAGGTTAGGAGGATTATTAAATGGGAAATTTTAACAATTTAAAGTTGGAAGTAGCAGATGAAATCGCAACACTTACCATCTCACGTCCTGCAGCACTTAATGCATTAAACAGTGAAACATTGGAAGAGTTGGATGTTTGCTTAACAGAGATTGAAGCAAGAGATGATATTAAGGTTGTAATTTTAACAGGTGGTCCTGATAAAAAGGACAATCAGTTTAAATCTTTCGTTGCTGGAGCTGATATTTCAGAAATGGTAAACTTTACAGCACCAGAGGCAAGAGCATTTGGAATTAAGGCATCTGTTCCTTTCTTTAAATTAATGAATATGCGTCAGGTAACAATCGCTGCAGTAAACGGATTCGCTTTAGGTGGTGGATGCGAAATTGCTATGGCATGTGATATCAGAATTGCTTCTGAAAACGCTATCTTTGGTCAGCCTGAGACAGGACTTGGAATCATTCCTGGATTTGGTGGAACACAGCGCCTTGCTCGTTTAGTTGGTATGGGACGTGCAAAAGAAATGATCTTTACCTGTGATAATGTTGATGCTCAGGAAGCATATAGAATTGGCCTTGTAAATAAGGTAGTTTCTACTGATGATTTATATGAGACAGCAAACGCTATGGCTAAGAAGATTATCAGCAAGGGAAGTTATGCAAACTCTGTTGCAAAGGCAGCAATCAACAATGGTTATGATATGGATATCAAGAATGCAGTTGAGATGGAAGCAAACCTCTTTGGTGTAGTAAATGATACTCATGATAAAAAAGAAGGTATGGGTGCATTCCTTGAAAAGCGTAAAGCAGATTTAACAGATTTCTAAAAAGTATATCTATAGTTTTATAAAAGTAATAAGAGCTGAGGGACTCTGAGAGATATCATCATGAGACCTCAGCTTTTTTATGTTATAATAGCGGTCATGTTAGAAGATTATAAGTTAGAAAAATTAGTAACACCAGCAATTGCATGGTATGAAGAACATAAAAGAGATTTGCCCTGGAGAAAGGACAAAAATCCGTATCATATTTGGGTGTCAGAAATCATGCTTCAGCAAACCAGAGTGGAGGCAGTAAAGGGATATTATGAAAGGTTTTTGCATAGACTTCCAACTATTAAAGCCTTAGCGGAATGCCCGGAGGATGAACTTTTGAAACTTTGGGAGGGCCTTGGGTATTATAATCGCGTTAGAAATATGCAAAAGGCTGCCAAAATCATTATGGAAGAGTACGAAGGTAGTATGCCAAAGGACTATGATTTGATTCTTTCGTTGCCTGGAATCGGCGCATATACGGCAGGAGCAATTTCGTCCATTGCTTACGATATTCCTTCCCCGGCGGTGGATGGTAATGTGCTTCGTATTCTTTGCAGAGTTACGGAAGATGATAGTGACATCAAAAAAGAGGCAGTGAAAAAGAAGGTGACAAATCTCCTGTTTCCCATTATGCCAGAGGATGTATCTGGAACATTTAATCAGGCGTTGATGGAAATAGGAGCTACGGTTTGTGTTCCGAACGGAGAGCCTTTATGCAAAAAATGCCCCTGGGAGAAGATGTGTGGCGCCTATCATCACAAAACCATAGATCAATATCCAAAAAAATCGAAACCGCTTCAACGGAAGATAGAAGAAAAGACCATTCTTTTAATTATGGATGGAAATCGTATTTTAATAGAGAAAAGACCAAATAAAGGACTGTTGGCTGGACTTTATCAATTCCCCAATATGGAGGGCTATGAAAGCAGAGAGACTGTGGTATCATTTGCACGTAAGAAAGGCCTTGATCCTTTGTATGTGGAAGAATTACCGGATGCAAAGCATATTTTTTCCCATATTGAGTGGAAAATGAAGGGATATTTAATTAAAGTTTCCGATTTGAGTTTGTATGAGGTGGAAAAAAACGAGGCACCAGTTTTAATAGAAAAGGAAAAGATTCAGTCAGAATATGCCATTCCGGCTGCATTTGAGAAATACGCTTCTTACGTAAATCTATCCCTCGGGAAAAAAGGGTTTATGTAGACAGTTTCCAAAAACTTGTTATAATAGAAGTTGTGTTTCAGGAGGATTATATTATGAAACTTATTAGCTTTGGAATTCCATGCTATAATTCCTACGCATATATGGGAAAATGTATTGAATCATTACTTCCAGGTGGAGAAGATGTTGAAATAATTATAGTTGATGATGGTTCTACAGACAGAACAGCAGAAATTGCGGACGCTTATGCGAAGAAGTATCCGAATATCATCAAGGTGGTACATCAGGAAAACGGTGGTCATGGAGAGGCTGTAAACACAGGTCTTCGGAATGCAACAGGTTTGTACTATAAGGTTGTTGATTCTGATGATTGGGTAGATCATGATGCATATATGGAAGTGATTGCCACTCTGAAAAGGCTGGTCGATGAAGGTACACCGGTGGATATGCTTTTGACAAATTACGTGTATGAAAAGCCGTCAACAGATCAGCATAGAACCATGCACTATCGCCTGCTATTCCCACAGGAAGAAATTGTCGGTTGGGATGGAATGAAAAGAAATATTAAAGGATTTTCCATTTTGATGCATTCCGTAACATATCGAACAGAATTACTAAGAGAATGCAAATTAGAGTTACCAAAACATACCTTTTATGTAGATAATTTATTTGTTTATGTACCATTGCCATATGTAAAGACCATTTACTATTTAAATGTAAATTTCTATCGTTATTATATTGGTCGCGAAGGTCAATCCGTTAATGAGCAAACCATGATTAAACGAATTGATCAGCAGCTTAGAGTAAATTATCTAATGATTGATGCTTATGATTTATGGAGCATTGAAGAAAAGCATTTGCGTGAGTACATGCTTTCATATTTAGAGATGATTACGGTAGTTTCCTCTGCCATTGGTTATGTGTCAAAGACAGAAGAAAACCTTAAAAAAGTGAAAAAACTTTGGAAGTATATCAAAGAAAAAGATCCAAAAACCTATCGCCATTTGCGCTATGGAGTGTTAGGCGGATCCATGAATTTGCCTGGCAAGTTTGGAAGATATTTATCTGTAAAAGGATATAAGATATCCCAAAGATTGGTTGGATTTAATTAAAAGATAAAATTTCAAAAGATGGGTTGGTTTTAATTAAGAGTTAGAAATCTCCAAGGAACGATTTGTTCCTTGGGGATTTTTTTATTTGAAACTTTTAAGTTTGTTTAAGGTTGTCTATGTATGATGTGTATATCAAAAGGAGACCAAAGGAGGAAGCTAAGGTGGCGAATCAGTACACATTCAAACGAAAAGAAATGAAATATCTCTTAAGTAAAGAACAGTATCTTGGATTTATGGAAAGAATCAAAGATATGGCAAAGGTGGATGCTTATGGAGAGACTTCTATTTTAAACATTTATTTTGATACGCCAGATTTCCGATTAATTCGTACATCTTTAGAAAAACCGGTGTATAAGGAAAAATTGAGATTGCGTAGTTACGGAGTTCCTACAGATGAAACAAATTCCTTTATTGAAATTAAAAAGAAATATAAGGGAATTGTGTATAAAAGAAGAATTTCAGCTCCTTACAAAAGTTCAAAGGACTATCTATATGAAGATAAGCCATTAGAAAAACAAAGCCAGATTTCTTCTGAGATTGATTACTTTAAAAAGTGCTATCCGGGGCTTCGGCCGGCAATGGCTATTTCATATGATCGCATTGCAATGGCAGGAATAGAAGATCCAGAATTAAGAATTACCTTTGATAAAAACATTCGTTGGAGAACTAATCAGTTGGATTTGAAATATGGAAATACCGGAAGGGAAATTTTAGAAAAAGATCAGTATCTTATGGAATTAAAAATTGCAGGAGCAATGGATTTAAAACTTGTAGAAATCTTAGAAGATTTAAATATAAGACAGGTTTCATTTTCGAAATACGGCCGTGGATATGAAACCCTGTTGGCAGAGAGATTAGAACTTGTAGGCCAAAGAGAGCTGATGCCTACAGCAGAAAAAGGATATGCATTTGCATAAGAGGAAATGTTATGAGTAAAGAAACGATAATTGTAATACCGGCCTATGAGCCGGAGGGAAAACTGGTTGATTTTATTGGGGATTTAAAAGAAGCGGGGTATGAAAAAATCGTGGTAGTGGACGATGGGAGTGGAGTGGATTATCGCTCCATTTTTTCTTCTATAGAACTTATGGATGTCATCGTACTTCGACATATGAGAAATCAAGGAAAGGGCAGGGCGCTACGAAGTGCATTTTTATATATCAAGAGTTATCTTGGATATAATGTAAATGTCATTACTGCTGATGCAGATGGCCAGCATCTCGTAAAGGATATTAAGAAAGTGGAACAGGCCATGACACAACATCCTAGAAGCCTTGTGTTAGGCACTAGGGATTTCACATCAGAAAACGTACCCTTTAAGAGCAAAAAGGGGAACGAGATTACCCGAAAATACTTTAAACTTACAACAGGAGTGGATTGTCCCGATACCCAAACCGGTTTAAGAGGAATTCCCGGAAGAATGTTGGATTTTGGATTGGAGCTAGATGGCGATCGCTACGAATATGAGATGAATTTTTTAACAGAGGCAGCGAATAAGGTGGAATTTTTCTACGTGCCGATTACTACAGTCTATGAAAACAATAACGAATGTAGTCATTTTCGCCCGGTGATGGATTCACTAAGGATTTATGGTAGACCAGTTCGTTTTTTGCTTTCATCTTTGACAAGTTCTGGAGTGGATTTATTCCTGTTTTATTTGTTGACCCTTTGCCTTCAATATCCTCATGGAAAACAAATTGTGATTGCCACAGTTGTAGCCAGAGTATGTTCGGGAATTGTGAATTTTGGATTGAATAAACACTTTAGTTTTAAAAGTAAGGGAAAAACCCATAGGGAAGGGGCAAGATATTTTGTACTGTTCATAGGTCAGATGCTTTTATCAGCAGGAGGGGTATCTTTAGTATCTATGGTATTACCGAATTTAGTCGCAAAAATTCTTGTAGATGTTACCCTTTTTGTTTTGAGTTATATTATTCAAAAACAGTGGGTATTTGCAAAGGAGAATAAGATTGCTTCTTACGAGAAATCCATTGTGGGAATGGATTCAAATTTATAAAGTCTTTTGAGGGGAACCACGGCGTAAAGCCGTGGTTTTTTGCGCGTTTCTATGGTATAATTTGTAAAATACTGTGTCAGTGTATGGGGTAGGGTTATGGGCGATTTAAACGAGTTAGAAAAACTCAAATTAGAAAACGAAGAATTAAAGATTGAGAATCATCGGTTGACAGAAAAAATTCAAGAGTCAGAGCGAAGGTTAGGGGATTTTATGAGAAATATGAATCATGGAATCCGAACGCCGTTGAATGCATCCGTTGGGCTAACAAATTTGATGTTGCAAAATAAGGTGAGTGAGGATGAGGCGAAGACCTATTTGAAATCCATTGAACAATCAGGGATTATGGTTCAGAGGATATTAAACGATTTGCTGGATTATTCCTATCTGGAAACAGAGGAGATTGAACTTGAGGAATCCGAGTACAATCTTATGGAACTTTTTACAGAAATCGATGGGGAAGTGCGAGTCCGAATGGGAGGAAAGGAGATTAAAACCTATTTCGATTTTGATCCAGACCTTCCAAGCATCTTGTGTGGAGATAAGAATCGCCTAAAACAAATTATCCTAAGCGTAATGAATAATGCAATTCGGTTTACAATAAGGGGTTGTATTTATTTTACAGTAAAAGTTGATTATATAGATAACACAGACAAGGCAATTTTGTTTTTTTCAGTCAAAGATACCGGATTGGGATTTGATGAAATTACAGTGGAGCATATATTCGATCCCTTTGGCGGAATCGATAGAATCAATGCTTCTTTGCTGGATGGTACCGGATTAGAATTATCTATTGCAAGGCGATTAGTGGAACTGATGTCTGGTGGAATTCAGGCGTATAGTGAAAAAGGAGTTGGAACAGAAATATTTTTTACAATACCTCAAAAGGTGATTGATAAAACACCGGCGAAAAGCTTATCAACAGAAGATGATGAATTTCACTTTATTGCACCTGATGCCAAAGTGCTTATTGTAGATGATAATGAGATGAATCTGACTGTAGCAAAAGCTCATTTGACGCCATTAAAAATGCAGGTTGATTTGTCCATGAGTGGCAAGGATGCACTTTTAAAGATTGACGAAACCTGCTACGACATGGTATATATGGACCACATGATGCCAGAGATGGATGGTGCAGAAACAGTTCAAAAAATCCGACAAAAAGCTGGGGAGTATTATCAAAACTTGCCCGTAATTGCCTTAAGCGCCAATGTGTTAGAAAAATCGAAAAAGATTTTTAAGGATGTTGGCATGAATGATTTCCTGGAAAAACCAGTAAAGCCAATGGAGATTATTTCCATGACAAGGCGCTGGTTACCAAAGAAGAAAATTGTAAAAACAAAGGAGGCAACCTTTGAGATAAAGCAAGAGGATAATCTTCCAAATATAGATGGAATCGACGCAGCAGAAGGCGTGAAGTATTCAGGATCTAAAAGTCGATGGCTGGAAATGCTTGGGGATTTTTATCATATTATTGACTTTAAGACGCAAAAGATAGAAGATGATTTAAATTTTAAGGATTTAAAATCCTACACCATAGAAGTCCACGCATTAAAAAATACAGCTAGATTAATAGGAGCTATGGAGTTGTCAAAGGAGTTTTATGAACTGGAACAATTAGGGGATGAAGGAGATTATCGCCTAATTAATAAAAAGACTCCAAAGGTGTTAAGTCATTTTAAAGAGTATAAGGCTGTTTTGGAACCATATGCTTTTGCAAAAGAAGAAAAGAATAGAAGTGTAGTATCGAATGAGGAAATAATCGAAGTACTAAAACAAATCCGCGAAGCTATTGACGGATTTGATCTGGACGGAGCTGACGCAGGAATGGAGAGATTAAATACATATACTGTGCCAGAGGAATACAAAGAACGAATGAAAAAGTTACGTGCTTTAGTGGCAGATGTAGCCATGGAAGATGTAATAA
>JAILMB010000305.1 GCA_024692825.1 Lachnospiraceae bacterium
CACGCAAAACAATGCCAAAAACACACTCGCCATACAATGCGTTACTTAAAAAGAAATAACCTTTATCAAGTATTTTCTCATTTAATCTGTCACAATTAATTGAGATGGCATTTCCTAATTCTTTATCTGCAGACTTTCGTCTCATTCTTTCCCTAGGAGCGTCAATAGCTTCATCGTCTTTTGCGGCAATCGTCATCTCAATCTTATAAAACTGCATTTGTCACCTCCAGTTTTTCTTATTGTTATCAATCAAAACAACTTCTCTTCCATTCTTTTTGGCATACTCAATGGTCTCTTTTGTTCCACCAGGTGCACCAGTATAAACACCTATCAGTCTTTTGGAATTATCTACCATCCACTCATTACGTTTAAAAAAAGCTGCTCGCCCCGGTTTATCACTTACATACGTCACACTATTAGCTGCTTTTAATACAGCATGATATCTCTTATATGAAAGATTTGCTCCTGTGAGATTTGCTCCCCTAAGATTTACGCCTTTCATCTCTGCGTGTGAAAAGTCCATTCCGGAAAGATCCATCTCGCTGATATCAACGTCGCTAAAATCTGCACGCTGGCCTTCTTCCTTGTTCTTAAGCCACTTAGCATGTTCTTCCATTCGTCTGTTAAATTAAGCCTTATCAATCTTCTTCTGTGATAAAACGTTAAATCCCATAGATATCTGCATATTTTTACCCTATCCTTTCAAAAGCATCCATAACTTTTTGTTCTATGCCCATATCATACAAAGAGGGATGTGCAAAATTATGCACATCCCTACAATTGAATTTCTCAACCAATTCTTCAAACCAAAAACAGCACCGGATATTTGACCATCCGATTCTGTGATTTGCTTATTTGTTTATGCTAATTTGGGGCAGAATCAATAAAGTTACATTTACTTCGTTTCTGAAAAAATATCCTATAGGTTTACCAAAAAACGGTAAACGTCAAACAGCCAGTGTCTAGAATGATGACACTGGCTGTTTGATGTTTACGAAAGAACGCTGCATGTTGTGAGTATCATTTGTATCTTTCCTTAAGTGCGAAACCAAACGCCCTAAGGGAACTGGTTAACAAGGCCTACGACTATGCAAAAGTTCTTGAGCATCCAGAAGGTAAGATCTTGATTGAAGACCATGCATTTGAGCAGTTGTTGAAGATCAAAGAGGGATAATCTTTCCATATTCAAAAGCATTTACCCCCTCCAGAAACCATAGCTTTCTTTTCCGATAAGAAAGCTATGGTTTTAATAAAGGGATCAATTGTTCATATTTTATTGAACTACTTCAATTACAACTTCAATTGAACTTCAATAAAAATATCAAATGTCATTGGTCTTATTTTTAAGGCAGTTGCTGGTGTTTCATATATAGTTAATGGCATTTTTGCATCATTTCTATCACATATTTCAAATGCTGTACTGTGCTCAAATTCTCAAATCCACAATTTATGGTATTAAAAAGTGGCATCGCCCAGATGATTTAATCATCTAAAGCGGCATTCTCTTTTCCTCACAGCTTCCATAAGAATACGACAGCATTTCACATCGCTGTGTTGTTCAAAGGGCTGGAATAGCGCGCCAATTCCCCACAGCCCCTATTGCGGTACGGTGGGTTTTGGTAGCTCCATATCGCCTATGCTGAATCCTGTTTTATATATATTTACCCCACATGCATTGGGAAATGGAAATGAGCCCTATACTACGTCCCCAAGGGTCAAAACGAGCCCCACCACTGTGCCCCACCCAAAACGTTCACAAAAAAATGCAATTTTCCCGGCATATTTTTCCTCCTCATTCGTATATTTATTAGAAAATAATTATGAATAATAAATAACCCAATATTGCATAAGTCAAGTTAACACAGACTAAAACACGGAGGAAAATTATGAGTAAATTTACAAATCGAATTACAGAATGCGGAATTTATCCGAAATCTCGCCATACAGGGTCATCCTTTTAACCTTATTTATCAGTTTGTCATTTGCTACCGATTTGTAGCAGATGATGATCCAGAAAACCAGATAAAACTTGGAGAAAAATGGACTGAATTTGAGCAAGGTTTGTACGATTTAATGAACTATGACAAAGGTGATCCACGACACCTCCATTTGATAGACTTTATTTTGAAGAATAAAATAGATCCTGATGAAGGCGCTTTATACTCTTCTACCCTAAAAGTTGATCACATCCAAAAAATCATACAAGAAGTAAAAGATCAACTGAAAGACGGTATTAAACTAGAGCCTAAAAGAGTGGATCCAAATAAAGAACCCGAAGTAAAAGAAGATGACAAAAAGGAGTCCGAAAATAAAGAACCCGAAGTAAAAGAAGATGGCAAAAAGGAGTCCGAAAATAAAGAGTCTAAAAAAATAGACCTGGAGCAATTAACAGCAAAAGTAAATGACTTAAAAAATAATAATACTCTATCTATAGATGAAATAAACAAAAAGAATGATAACATCTATTCTTCTTCCTA
>JAILMB010000307.1 GCA_024692825.1 Lachnospiraceae bacterium
AGGGGACCATGTCCGTAGAGGAATTATTGGATATTTTAGATTCACTTTTGGATGGAAAAGTATTGGGGGTTGATGTCTGCGGAGAGAAAAAAGAAGAACCTGCATTTTATGAGAGGGAAAAAAGTGAAAAAATCAATCGAAAAATCAGTAATTATTTAGACAGAAAGAATCCCCTATGGTAAAATAGGGTAGGCGTATATAGAGGGGTTAAGTGATATGAGCTGGAATTTTGATTATGATATATGTGCGGCTATTTTAATTAGCACATTGATTATATATTATGAATATCGAAAATGTTTACCATTGACATACAATCGTTTGTTTCTAGGTCTAATGGTATCCTCTGTGTGCGTGGCGATTACGGATATTATTTCATCTGTAATGACGACGCATGAACAGTCTTTTACTCCATCCATTATTTATTTTGTTAATATTATTTATTATGTTTTATTGGCCGTTACGCCAGCTATTTTTGGATGTTATACAGCATCAGTGGCAAATCGTCCTATTAAACAGCGGAGGGACGTTTGGAATTATATTATCTTAATACCGGTGATAATTGTCCTTATTGTGGTGGTGACTACTCCCATAAATCATTTGGTCTTTTCTGTAACGGAAGAAAGTGGTTTCACCTATGGAAGAGGGCGGATCCTTTTGTATTATGAAACACTTTTTTATCTGATTTTAAGCGTTGTTACACTTTATGTGAATCGAAAGCGTATCAGAAGAGTGAAACAATATTCCATATATATTTATGCCTTTTTCTCATTTGTTGGCCATACGATGCAGGTTTTTTACGATCCATATACCCAAACGGTCTCTTTAGGAGCCACCATTGGACTTTTGATTGTATTTTTGGCTTTTGAAAATCCAGACTATGATAGAGATCGAAAAACAGGGATGTATCGAGAGGCTGGCATTCGTAAAATCAAGGAAGAGGATTCCATGTATGGAATTACGCGACCGGCAGCAGGAGTAGGATTTGATAATTTTGAACACATAAAATCAGTCTATGGAGAAATGACGGCAAATAAGTTGATTCAGGATGTGTCAAAGTTCTTGCAGATTTCCTTTCCAGAGATTCACAAGTTTTATGTACACAACGGAAGATTTATTGCTTTATATGATGGGGAGATATCTACACTTCGGGAGTTCCGAGATCAGATTTTAGAAAGATGTAAAAAGCCATTTACCTTTGAAGGCGGAGATGTTTATTTATCACCGATTTTTGTATTTACCATTGGAGATATCCCTATGGAGAATTTTGAAGTCTTCCGAAGTTCCATGAGGGTTGCGTTTGATCGTGGAAAAGAACAGGGGAAGGGGTGCGTTGTTCGTCTGACGGGGGAGATGTATCAGGAAGCTCTTCGTAGTCTTAAAATAGAAGAAGCTTTAAAAAAGGCATTAACAGGAGATAATCTACTGGTTTATTATCAGCCTATTTATGATACAAAGGAAGGTCGCGTAACCTCTGCAGAGGCATTGGTACGAATCTATGATGAAGAACTGGGAGTTTTGTATCCAGATGATTTTATTTGGAGAGCAGAAGAAAATGGTAGTATCTTAGCCTTAGGAGAGCAGGTATTCCGAAAGGCATGCAAGTTCATTCGAAATCACGATATGAAAGAGATGGGGTTAAATTATATCGAAATCAATCTTTCTCCACTGCAATGTATACGTAAACAGCTTGCTTTAGAGTTTGAGAAAATAATTGAAGAGTATCAAATTGACGGAAAGTATATTAATCTTGAGATAACAGAGACTGCTACAGGGGATATAAATGTTATTCGCGAAAATATGAGGCAGTTAAGAGAAAGGGGAATCGGTTTTTCTTTAGACGATTATGGAACGGGATATTCCAATTTAGTAAATGTAATGAGTTTACCTTTGGATATTGTTAAAATTGATAAGTCTTTGGTATGGGCATATTTTAAAGAAGGAAATGATTTGCTTTGCCGGGTGATTCATACATTCACTGGAAGTAGTTTAAAAATGGTTGTAGAGGGCGTGGAAACGGAGGAGATGGCTGGAAAGCTGGCAGATATGGGATGCCATTATGAGCAGGGATATTATTATTCAAAGCCAATCCCAGAAAAAGAGTTTTTGGAATTTATCTATGATCGAAAGTAGAATGGATAGAATTTTTTAAAAGAATTAAAAAATAAATATTGCAATTCGGAATAAAGGGCTTTATAATTAATTAAAAGATTTAATTAATTATAAGCCCTTTTTTGATTGGCGACAAAAAAGGAGTAGGAGAGGGGGTTATCCTATTAACTTATCAATGCTTGAAAAAATGGAACTAAGAGTGGGTAAAGGTGAGAATAATTTCACCATGAGCCGGGGAAGTTTTGTTTACAATCAAAGTTTTTCCAATAAGGAATCTTGCAAACTTATAGATAAAGAGGAATTTGATGGCGGTTATATTTTATGCTTTCAGGACACAAAGTATCAGCATCGAATCAAAGTAGTAGATGAGAGTGGAAAGATTTCTGTGGATTATATTGGGGATGTTCCAGAGGGAGTAAATCGATTCTGGTTGACCATACCCACAAATCCAAATGAAAAGATTTATGGATGTGGAGAAACGTATTCAAAACTGGATTTAAAAGGGGAAAACGTTCGTATTTGGGTGGCAGAACATCAAAATGTGAATCGTATATCAAAGAAGGTAATCAAACGTGCAACCATTGGTCGTATCATTGGAAAACAGCCTAAAAAGACCATGAAGTTTTCAAAATATGAATCTTATTATGCACAGCCAACCTTTACATCTTCCAATCGCTACTATGTCCATGTATTTACCAATGCATATAGTGAATTTGATTTTTCGAAACCTGATAAAATAACATTTTATTTACAGGAAGCGCCCCATTTTGTGACAGAAGAAGGGGAAAGCTTTTCTGAAGTATCGGAAAAGCTATCAGCGCTACTTGGTAGAGTACAGGCACTTCCGGATTGGATTTATGATGGAGCCATTTTGGCAGTTCAAGAAGGCTGCGAAGCTATAGACAGAAAACTAAAAAAAGCATTTGATGCCGGAGTGAAGGTTTGCGGAGTTTGG
>JAILMB010000308.1 GCA_024692825.1 Lachnospiraceae bacterium
AGGGGACCATGTCCGTAGAGGAATTATTGGATATTTTAGATTCACTTTTGGATGGAAAAGTATTGGGGGTTGATGTCTGCGGAGAGAAAAAAGAAGAACCTGCATTTTATGAGAGGGAAAAAAGTGAAAAAATCAATCGAATAATCAGTAATTATTTAGACAGAAAGAATCCCCTATGGTAAAATAGGGTAGGCGTATATAGAGGGGTTAAGTGATATGAGCTGGAATTTTGATTATGATATTTGTGCAGCGATTCTTATCAGCACATTGATTATATATTACGAATATCGAAAATGTTTACCATTGACCTATAATCGTTTGTTTTTAGGATTGATGGTGTCTTCTGTTTTTGTTGCCGTTATAGATATTGTAGCGTCTGTAATGACAGTGTATTGGCAGTCTTTTCATGTATCAATGATTTATTTCATAAATATAGTGTATTATATTTCATTAGCCATAGCACCAGCTATATTTGGACGATACACGGCGTGTATCGCAAATCTACCGATCAAGAAAAAAGGGGATATTCTTAAATATATTGCATTAGTGCCATTAGGAATAGTTATTTTCATAGTGGTTACTACGCCAATTAATCATTTGATTTTTTCAGTAACAGAAGAGAATGGCTTTACCTATGAAAAGGGTCGAATATTCTTTTTCTATGAGACACTATTATATTTGGGATTAAGCCTGGCTATTATCTTTTTTCGCCGAAAGCAGATTAGAAAGGTAAAGCAATACTCACTTTATATCTATGTATTTTTCTCATTGATGGGACATGTCTTGCAGGTGTTTTATAACCCTTATACGCAAACGGTATCGTTAGGAGCTACCATTGGACTTTTGATAGTCTTTTTGGCATTTGAAAACCCTGATTATGACAGGGATCGTAAAACAGGAATGTATCGGGAAGCGGGAATCCGTAAGATTAAGGAAGAAGATTCCCTGTATGGGATTACCCGTCCGGCTGTAGAAGTTGGATTTGATAATTTTGAGCATATTAAGTCAGTTTATGGTGAGATGACAGCAAATAAATTGATTCAGGACGTGTCCAAATTTTTACAGATTTCATTTCCTGAGATTGATAAGTTTTATGTACACAATGGTAGATTTATTGCTTTATATGACGGGGAGATATCTACACTTCGGGAGTTCCGAGATCAGATTTTAGAAAGATGTAAAAAGCCATTTACTTTTGAAGGCGGAGATGTTTATTTATCACCGATTTTTGCATTTACCACTGGAGATATCCCAATGGAGAATTTTGAAGTGTTTCGAAGTTCCATGAGGATTGCCTTTGAACATGGAAAAGAACAGGGGAAGGGGTGCGTTGTTCGTCTTACAAATGAGATGTATTTAGAGGCACTTCGCAGTCTTAAAGTAGAAGAGGCTTTGAAAAAGGCCTTAACAGGAGATAATCTTTTAGTTTATTATCAACCTATTTATGATACAAAAGCAGGAAAGGTCACTTCAGCTGAAGCCCTCGTTCGAATATACGACGAGGAACTGGGAGTCTTGTATCCGGATGACTTTATTTGGAGAGCAGAAGAAAATGGTAGTATCTTAGCTTTAGGAGAACAGGTATTCCGAAAGGCCTGCAAGTTTATTCAAACCCACGATATGAACGCCTTGGGATTAAACTACATTGAGATCAATCTTTCACCTCTTCAGTGTGCCAGAAGGCAGCTTGCTATAGAATTTGAAAAAATCATAGAAGAGTATCAAATCGATGGTAATTATATAAATTTAGAGATTACAGAGACGGCAACGGGAGATATCAATGTAATCCGTGAGAATATGAATCAGCTAAGAACGAAGGGCATAGGATTTTCCTTAGATGATTACGGAACAGGTTATTCAAATTTAGTAAATGTCATGAGTTTACCGCTGGATATTGTAAAAATCGATAAGTCTTTGGTATGGGCTTACTTTAAAGAAGGAAATGATTTACTTTGCCGCGTTATTCATACTTTTACAGGAAGTAATCTAAAAATGGTGGTGGAAGGTGTAGAAACGGAAGAAATGGCCGGAAAACTTGCAGAAATGGGATGCCATTATGAGCAGGGCTTTTATTATTCCAAACCTATTCCGGAAGAGAAATTTTTGGCCTTCTTAAAAAGGAAATAGGAAGAATACATATTTTTTTAATAGATTTAAAAAATAAATATTGCATTTCAGAATAAAGGGTTTTATAATTAATTAAAAGATTTAATTAATTATAAGCCCTTTTTTGATTGGCGGCAAAAAAGGAGTAGGAGAGGGGGTTATCCTATTAACTTAACAATACTTGAGAAAATGGAACTTACAGTGGGTAAGGGTGAAAATAATTTCACCATGAGCCGGGGAAGCTTTGTCTATAATCAAAGTTTTTCAAACAAGGAACTCTGTAAACTTTTTGATAAAGAAGAAATTGAGGATGGCTATATTCTATACTTTCAGGATGCAAAGCATCAACACCGAATCAAGGTGGTAGATGAGGGTGGAAAGATTTCTGTGGATTATATGGGGGAAGTGCCAGAGGGTGTCAATCGATTCTGGTTGACCATACCCACAAGTCCAAACGAAAAGATTTATGGATGTGGAGAAACTTATTCGAAACTGGATTTAAAAGGGGAAAAAGTTCGTATTTGGGTGGCTGAACATCAAAATGTAAATCGTATTTCGAAAAAGGTTATAAAACGTGCAACCATTGGTCGTATCATCGGAAAACAGCCAAAGAAGACCATGAAGTTTTCGAAGTACGAATCCTATTATGCACAGCCAACCTTTACATCTTCTAATCGCTATTATGTCCATGTGTTTACAAATGCATACAGCGAATTTGATTTTTCGAAACCTGATAAAATAACATTTTATTTACAGGAAGCGCCCCATTTTGTGACAGAAGAAGGGGAAAGCTTTTCTGAAGTATCGGAAAAGCTTTCAGCGCTACTTGGTAGAGTACAGGCACTTCCGGATTGGATTTATGATGGAGCCATTTTGGCAGTTCAAGAAGGCTGCGAAGCTATAGACAGAAAACTAAAAAAAGCATTTGATGCCGGAGTGAAGGTTTGCGGAGTTTGG
>JAILMB010000058.1 GCA_024692825.1 Lachnospiraceae bacterium
CAGGATGGTGGTAATGATTATTACAGAGGAATTACTCAGTATGTAAAAAAGCTTGATGCTTCTGATTGCAAGGTAAGTGATCAGGAAGAATTATATTTAGAGTTTAAGGGCGTGGCGATGTCCGCTTCTGTATATGTAAATCAGAAGTTAGTAGCGGAGCATAAAGGTGGATATTCCACCTTCTGCGCCAATATTACAGATGCAGTAGTAGATGGAGAAAACATCTTAGCAGTTCTTGTCAACAATGAAGAAAATACTACTGTCTATCCTCAGAGAGCAGATTTTACTTTCTATGGTGGAATCTATCGAGATGTAAATCTTTGTGTCGTAGATAAGGCTCATTTTGAAATGGATTACTTTGGCGGTAATGGAATAAAGATTACACCAGAAGTAAAAGATCATTCTGCAGAAATTACCTGTGAAGCATGGGTAAGTGGTGGAGACAATGTAACATTTTCCATTTCTTCATCGGAAAGTGAAGCAGTTGTTGCAAAGGCGAATGTAACGGAAGGTTATGCAAAAACTGTGATTTCCATGGAGAACGTTCATTTATGGAATGGAACAAAAGATCCTTTCCTTTACGATGTAAAGGCGGAGTTAGAAAACAATGGTGCGACTTCAGATGCAGTAGATACAAGAATTGGTCTTCGTAGCTTTTATAATGATCCTGAAAAAGGATTTATCTTAAACGGTGAATCATATCCTCTTCGTGGGGTGTCTCGTCATCAGGATCGATGGGAAGTTGGTAACGCAATAACTCTTGATATGCATAAGGAAGATTTGTCTATTATTATGGATATGGGAGCAAATACCATTCGACTTGCACATTATCAGCATGCTCAGGAGTTCTATGATTTATGTGATGAAAAGGGTATTGTCCTCTGGGCAGAAATTCCTTACATTACAAATCACATGGATGATGGATACGATAACACGATTTCTCAGATGTCTGAGCTTATTACACAGTGCTATCACCATCCATCAATTGTCTGCTGGGGACTTTCAAACGAGATTACCGTTGGTGGAGAAATCACCGATTTCTTGGTAAAGAACCACAAAGACTTAAATGATCTTTGCCATAAGATGGATACTACACGATTTACAACAATGGCTCACGCATTTATGTTAGATATAGATGAACCTTTCGTTCGATTAGCAGATGTATGCAGCTATAACTTGTACTTTGGCTGGTATTTAGGAGAACTTTCTGAAAACGAAGCCTTCTTTGATGAGTACCACAAAAAGTATCCAAATGCCATTGTTGGATTTTCTGAATATGGTGCAGATGCAAATCCGCAGTATCATAGCAGCACTCCAGATAAGGGAGATTACACGGAAGAGTATCAGTGTGTATACCATGAACATATTTTAAATTGTATTAAAGAGCGTCCTTACCTTTGGGCTACTCATGTATGGAATATGTTTGACTTTGCTGCAGATGGTAGAGATGAAGGTGGAAAGAATGGACAGAATCAAAAAGGACTTGTAACCTTTGATCGTAAGGAAAAGAAGGATGCCTTCTATCTATACAAAGCAACATGGAATAAAACAGATAAGTTTGTACATCTTTGTGGACACAGATATGTGGATCGTGCAGAGGAGAAAACTCCAATCAAGGTTTATTCAAACATGCCTTCAGTTACACTTTATGTGGATGGAAAAGAGTTTGAAACAAAGACTGGAGAAGTAGTATTTAACTTTGAAGTACCAATTTCAGGTACTCATACCATTGAAGCAAAAGCCGAATCTTTCAGTGACTCTATTACTGTGAAAAGGGTAGATGCATTTAATGAAGATTATCGTTTGGCCGGTGCAGCTCCCGTTGTAAACTGGTTTGATAAGGATGAAATTGATCCTAATTTCTACTCTATCAAGGACACCATGGGCGATATAAAGAAAAACCCTCAGGCTGGCGGAATCCTTGCAAAGATGATGGAAAAAATGGTGGCAAGTCGTGGAGATGTTGCTGAGTCAGCATCTGGAAATAAAGCGTTGCAAAAAATGCTTGATAAAATGACATTAGAATCATTAATCAAACAGGCAGGCGACGCAGTACCAGTTGAAATGATTAAACAATTAAATGCTGCTTTCCAGCAGATTCCAAAGGAATAAAGTAAAAAACCAGAGTTCATAAAATATAGAAACCGATCTTTTGTGATTGTTAAAAACAATGACAGAAGGTCGGTTTTTTATGAATTATTTTAAAAGATGGAAATGGAAGGGAAAGCACGATATAATAATGACTATGTTAGAAAAAAAGATTTTAATTACAAATGATGATGGAATCCATTCAAAGGGATTAATACGATTGGCAGAGGTGGCAAAGAACTTTGGAAAAGTAGTGGTTGTTGCTCCAGATAAGGAATGTTCTGCAATGTCGCATCGAATTACTTTACGAGAATCCATTGATGTAAAAAAAGTTGATTTTCCTGTGGAAGGAGTAGATGCCTATGCATCAACAGGAACGCCGGCGGATTGTATTCGTTTTGGTATTCTAAATATTGTGAAATGCAAACCGGATGTGGTATTGTCAGGAATCAATTATGGATTTAACTGCGGTTCTGATATTCAGTATTC
>JAILMB010000115.1 GCA_024692825.1 Lachnospiraceae bacterium
GATAAATTTTTCAGCATCCATTAACTCATTCCTCCTACATATTTTGTAAAGGCTTCCATAAATGAATTCTTTCGATTTCGGCTAATGGAAAGGCTATCTCCACCTACATTAACCTCATTGGATCGAATGGACTTAACGTAAGCAAGATTTACAAGATAACTTTGATTGCAACGGAAGAAATTCATCTCTCCTAATGTTTTTTCTATTTCCTTCATAACACCACGGGACTCTAGCACCCCTTGTTTCGTATGAAATTTCAAATAGTGACTTACGACTTCAATATAGTAAATATCGGAAATCATAATAGGAACTCTTCCATCATCTGTGGTATTTAGTACCATCTGCTGCTTTTCATTTTGTTTGATATAACGCATGGCCTTATTCATCTTCAAAGCAAAATCATCATAGGTAATAGGCTTTAAGACATAATCGATGGCTTCTACATCATAGCCATGAATGGCATATTGGGCCATATTGGTAATAAACATAATAATGACATTTTTATCATGCTCTCTTACCTTTTTTGCTGTTTCTATACCATTTAACCCCGGTAGTTCAACGTCTAAAAGGAGCAAATCGAAATCTGCTCCTTTTTCCTCAAAGACCCGCTTTGATTCAAAGTCCTTTAAAAACTCGTCACCGCTGTGATAAACTTCCGTCTCTATAATCACATCGTTTTCATTTTTAAATATGGACAAAAAATCACTCAGCTGATCTGTCATTATTTGTTCATCATCTACGATTGCAACTTTCATACTTCCCTCGAATCCCTGTGAAATGTATTTCTCTTGCAACCTATTTTATCATAAGTTTGTATTTTAAGCTTTTGCTTCTTTTGGTTTTGCTTCTCCCTCTGGGAAAATAATCTTATTTACAAAGAAGAAAATCACCATAGACACACCACCGTTTAATACGGTTGTACCAATATTGTAAACAAAATCTGGTACAAACATTCCTGCTACTGCAACCCATACACAGTTGATTGAATTTACAATGCAGGTAACAATTACAAAAGCAATGGCATACCACATTCCCTGATATGCAATATTTCCTTTGCTTCGGAAAACAAAACTTCTTTGAATCGGGAAGTTAATGCATTCTCCCACTAACATTGCAACTATGTATGCGCAAAAATAAGGCAATCCACCGTGAGCTGCGTCATAGCCGATGATATTCCATTGAAAGCTCTCACCAAACAAAGTCATATCCACTCCTGGCCAGCCAAAATCTACATTTGGCAGTGAAGAAAAGGCTGCCGGTAAAAACTGTAATAATAAATACTTAAATACAGTAATTAAGTTACTAACTATAACAAAGAGTCCACCTTCTCGTACCCACTTTGCAAGTTTTGGATTTTTTTCTACAAAATTGTTCCACGCTTTCATCATATTCTCCTTTATAACCCTTTTTATTTGCGAATCTTTCTTAAAAATTTCTTGTTAGCTACAGCATTTGAAGCAAATCCGGAAATAATCTGTCCTAGTCCCTTCCAAAAATGACCATTTACTACAGTTACAATACCATCTACCATCTTCATATTTACCATTCCACCACTCATCTTTGCGATTGCTCTAAATGGCATATTGTAAATAAATAAAATGTTTAAGTCTGGTACACCGCTTTCATCTGCTTTTTTCTTCTGCTCTGTTAGCTTCTTGTATATAAATCTGGCAAGACCACTCTTTGCATAATACAACTGACAAATTGCATCATTTGGTCCTAATTCACCGCTCCAGCTTCCATCTGGAATAGAGTAACCAAGTAACTCCTCGTATTCTTTATCTGTAATATTTTGGATATTTCCGGTGTAATAGTTTTCCATACGATTTGTGTAATATGGATATGCACTTAAGGTTCCTTCTACTTCTAAAGCAGCAGATAAACGCATATCTACAGAAGATGCCCCAATCATAATCTCATAGGATCCACCTTCAATTTCCCACTTATTTGACTTTGTATTCCAAAAACGGAAGGTCTTATCATCAAATGAAATCGTTACTTTTTTTGATTCTCCGGCCTTTAAGAATACTTTTTTAAATCCTTTTAATTCCTTTTTCGGACGGAAGATTTTTGCATCCGGAAGAGATACATACAACTGACAAACCTCTGCTCCATCAAAAGCTCCCGTATTCTTTAAGGTAAAGCTTGCCCCATCCTTTGTTACTTCCATATCGGAATATTCAAAGGTGGTATAAGAAAGTCCAAATCCGAATGGATAAAGCACATCAACTCCTGCAGTATCGTAGTAACGATAACCTACAAAGATGCTCTCTCTGTACTCAGAATTTCTTTCTGCTGCAGGATAATAGCGATATGCCGGTGTATCTTCAAGACGTTTTGGCAGGGTCTCATTTAGTTTACCGGAAGGATTTTTCTTACCTGTCAAAAGATCTAAGGTAGCGCTTGCTCCTGCCTGTCCACAAAGATACATATGTAAAAGTGCTTTAAAATGATGATGCCAAGGCATCTCAATTGCTGAACCAGCACTAATCACACCCACCAGGTTTGGATTTGCTGCTCCTAATTCCTGAAGCAAGGTAATCTGATTCTGAGGAATACGCATATGCTCACGATCTAATCCTTCAGATTCAGAGATTTCATTTAATCCAAAGAAGAAAAGTACTACATCTGCCTGTTTTGCAAGGTTTACAGCTTCTTTTCTCATATTGGCATCTTCCTGGCCATTTCTTAAATAGCCCTTGGCTGTTCCCATAACCTGTAAATCATAGTCACGAACCAATTCGGTAATCACCTCTACCTTTGTAGGATTTACAAGAGAAGAACCGGCTCCCTGATAACGAGGTTCAAAGGCAAAATCACCTATCACTGCCACTTTTGTCTTTGGTTTCAAAGGTAGGATTCCATTTTCATTTTTTAATAAAACTGCACTTTCTGCAGATGCTTTTCTGGCTAAATCATGATGAGTTTCTACATTAAAGCTGTTAGGCTTATTTTTTGCATTATCTGTTAAGGTAAGAACTGCATCTAATAAATTATCTACTCTAGCGTCAATATCAGCCTCTGTAATCTTTCCGCTTTCTACTGCCTTAATCAGCTCTCGTGCTGAAGAAAGGCCTGGATTTGGCATTTCAAGATCACTTCCGTACTTTACTCCAAGGGCATGATCATTTGAAGCACCCCAGTCGGTAATTACAATTCCATCAAATCCAAACTCATCACGCAAAATATCTTTTAATAAGTGTTCGCTTTCGTTGGCATATACTCCATTTACTTCGTTGTAGCTTGTCATAATTGCCTTTGCGTGAGCTTCTTTTACTGCGATTTCAAATCCTGTTAAATAAATTTCACGTAAGGTTCTTTCATCTACAACAGCGTTCATTGCCATACGACGCATTTCCTGAGAATTTACTGCAAAATGCTTTGGACAAGAATAAACTCCCCGTCCCTGAATTCCCTTTGTATAAGATGCTGCCATCTTTCCGGCAAGATAAGGATCTTCTGAGAAGTACTCAAAGTTACGTCCGCAAAGAGGGCTACGCTTAATATTAAGTCCAGGTCCTAACAACACATTTACTCCCTGAACCAAAGCTTCTTCTCCAAGAGCATCTCCCATTTCCTGACCTAGAGCTTCATCCCAGCTGTTTGCAATGGTTGCAGCGGTAGGAAAACAGGTTGCCTTTAAGGACTCATTCAATCCCAAATGATCTCCAGCCCCTGCCTGTTTACGAATACCGTGAGGTCCGTCTGAGCAAAACATGGAAGGTAGATTATGCTGTGGAAAATCCCAGGTTTCCCACTCGCCCTTTCCACCTAAGAAGGCTGCTTTTTCTTCTAATGTCATTTTTTCAATGATATCCTGATGCTTCATAAATATCCCTAACCCTTTCTTCTATATTGAATCACCTAAAATCGTGTCTATTTCATAGTATAAAAATAGCACAGGAAGTTACTCCTGTGCTTAAAATGACGTAAACTGTAATTATTTGACATAAGTTGCAGTTTGAGGGATCAAAATCTTTAATTCAAACCACTGCTCTTTCATCTTGTATTCCACATATCCGTTGTACTTTGAAACGGTGTGATTGATGGATTTCGTACCAAATCCGTGATTTACCTTATCTTCCTTTGTGGTCTGAGGCAAATCGTTCACAATCTTTGGTGCCTCTTCACAGTAATTGCTAATCTGAATCAATACCAATCTCTTTTGTGCTGAAACTGACATATGAATAAGACGCTTTTCCTCTTCCCGAACCAAACTGACTGCTTCAATGGCATTATCCAGGGCATTTCCAAAAATATTACACAGATCTGCCACATGGATAAAATTCAAAAGTGTTCCATCTGCCACACAAGTAAGCTTAATGTGATTTCGTCTACACTCCATCATCTTACCGGCGATAATGGTATCTAATACGGAATTTCCTGTCTGCAGTTCAGGTCGATAGCTTTCTAGCTCCTCTTCCATCTTTGAAATCCACTCTTCCCGCTTCTCATCAGACATATCTGCCCGAAGCCCTGCGATTTGGTGCTTCAAATCGTGATACTTAATATTAATCATATCAAATCCCGACTGATAGCTTCGATATTTGTCGTACTGCTCTTTTAATACAGAATTGATGGAATTGATTTCCCGCTGGGCATTCATTTCACAAATCCGTCCCTTATAGGCAAACAACATAATCATTCCTGCCAAATCCACCAGGGTACGAATATAAAAATTATCCCATTCACTAGAACCGGAAAATGGTGTGTATTTAACGACAAAACTAATATTACTAAATAAAAACATCACGGCTGCAATACAGATAACTGCCAGCAGTTCATTTTTATTTATGTCAAAAAAGGGCAAACTTTTTTTGGAGCTTTGTTCCATACGATAAAAGATAAAAAAGAACAGTCCATATGCCACGAAAAACAATATGGTCTGTGTCAAAACGCTCCTTCGTATTATGGGCAAAAAGCTTGCTAACTGCCACTCAAAGGAGGCCACAAACTCCGCTGCCATAATACAAAACATAGCATAGTATACAATTACCCTTCGATTAAGGTCGCAGCACAAATACAGGAAAAATCCCATATTAAAAAAGGCAATTCCCATAATTAATAGCCATACAGAATTGGGAAGTGAGTCTGTAAAAACCAAAAGTACTGACTGAATCAGAAAAAAGGCCACGGCATAAATGGCAAATCGTTGATTGTTAATCTTTCGTTTTAAACTAAGACAAACAATCATACAGGAAAGCCATTCGGCTATGGCAGTATAGATTCTTGGAATATTATCATAAAGTGTCATGGGATTATCCTTCGCTAATATATTTCGTTAGTGCTTTCATAAAATCATTCTTCTTCGAACGACTGATGGGTAGTTGATGATTGTAAATAATGGCGCATCCGTCTTCCACGCCTTCCACATATTTTAGGTTCACTAAAATTCCTTTGTTGCTGCGAAAGAATCCATGAGAAGAAAGCTCATCGTCATAATCCTGCATTTTGGCCCTTGTAGTAAACTGGCCTTCCGATGTGTGAAAAATCAAATGATGTCCATCTGATTCAATAAAATAAATGGATTCGGAACTTACTCGCTTCATACCGCCTTGCACGCTAACGGATAGTTCATGACCACTTCGCTTATTAATACGTGAAATCCCACGGCCTATCTTTTGAGAAAAGGCAAAGTACTCGATGGGTTTTACTACATAATCAAGGGCATCTACCTCGTATCCACGAATGGCATAGTCCATCATATTTGTAATAAACATAATAAGGACCTTTTGATCCTGCTTTCTAATTTCCTCCGCTGCTGACATTCCATCCATGAACTTCATTTGGATGTCCATCAGAATAATATCAAACTGACAGCGATAATCTGAAACCAGATTATCACCGTCATGATAAACCGTGATATGAAATGTGTTTCCACTCTCTTTTTCATATCGTTTTAAATATTCTTTTAATACTGCAACGTAGCTTTCTTCATCATCTACAATCGCAATCTCAATCATGATTTCCTCCGTGATAGAAATTATCCAAGGTGCTAAATAGTTCTACAACATCAATCGGCTTTGTTACATGAGCATTCATTCCTGCATCCATAGCTCTTTGTCCATCTTCCTCAAAGGCATTTGCTGTAGTCGCAATAATTGGAATGGTCTTTGCATCTTCTCGATCCAATCCACGAATCACTCTTGTAGCTTCAAGTCCATCCATTTTAGGCATCATAATATCCATTAGAATGGCATCATAGTAGCCCACTTCTGAATCCTTGAAGGCTTCTACTACTTCGTCACCATCTTCTGTAGTGGTAACAATGACACCATTTTCTTCTAATAGAGTCTCCACAATAATAAGGTTGACATCCACATCCTCTGCTACCAAAACTTTCATTCCGCTGACATCGTAATCCTTATGGCTGGTCATATGATCTACCAGGTGTTCTTCTACATCTACTTCAAAACTCAACTCCAATGTAAATGTAGTACCAACGCCCAATTCACTTTCAACGGATATGGTTCCACCCATTAAATCCATAAACTGTTTTGTAATGGCCATGCCAAGACCGGTTCCATGATACTTCGTTCGAGCATCCGATACTTCCTGAGAAAAGGCCTCATATAGTCTCGGCAAATAATCTTTACTCATACCAATTCCTGTATCGGACAGATAAATCTTAACATCTGCTATTCCATCCTTAAAGGAGACCTCTTCTGCTTTTACTGAAATGGAATCTCCAGGATTTGTGAACTTAACAGAATTTCCTAAAATATTAATAAATACCTGACGTAAATGCAACTCATCTCCAATGAAAATGGTATGCTCCAGATTTTCTGTATCTACGGAAATATCAATATTCTTTCCATTTAGCTGACCGGAAATAATGGAAATACAGTTTCCAATCAAGGCATTCATATCAAAGGTTTCACTGTTCTTTGTAATCTTGCCAGCCTCAATACGGCTTAAATCTAATACATCATTTACTAAAGATAAAAGATGGTGAGCCGAATCATCCACTGCTCTTAAACACTCTTCCACTCTATCTCTCTCATCTAAATGTTCTAGGGCTATGACAGTCATACCCATAATTCCATTGATTGGAGTTCGTATATCATGACTCATGTTTGAAAGGAAGGTGGTTTTTGCAAAGCTGGCTTGTTCTGCCTGTATAAGTGCCTGCTGCAATTCTTCCTGTGCTTCTTTTCTTGATGTAATGTCTACAAACATACCTACATAAGATAGTGGAGAACCATCTTTTCGACGAAGCAGACGTCCCATGGCATGGAACCATCTCCACTCTCCATTTTTTATCTGGAACTGATATTCTACATCGTAGGTCTTTGTATTAGAATAGTCTTCAACCGTTTCGTTAAACTCTCTTAAGACACGGTTGTAATCATCAGGATGTAGTCGACTAGACCAGGCTTCCAAGGTGTTTGGGAAATCCGATTCATCTATAAATCCAATCATTTCCCTAAATTCTTTACTCCAGGAAACAGAGATCATAGTGCCATTCTCATCAAACTCCATACCCCACATTCCTGAGTGTAGTGCCTCATGCATAACATTAATCATGGCTTCTTTATGTTCCGCAATCTGTCGCTCTTCTGTGTTTTTTATCTTACGCTTATGAGCATACATAATCTCATCTGCTTCCTTCATAGCAGTATCGATGTCTTCATGCTCATCAATCATCTCATATCCAAAGGCACAAACATATTCTGTCTTTGCTAATTCACCCTTCATTACTTCGATATCAGCCTGTACTTCCTGTTCTGTTTTATCGAAGTACAAAATGGCAAACTCATCGCCGCCTATACGATAGACACTCTTTGTCCGACCCGTACCAACTAACAGACAATCTGCCACGGTACAAAGTGCAATATCTCCTGCTTCATGACCTTCTGAATCATTGATTCGTTTTAAATCATTCATATCTACAGAAACCACAGATGAAATTTTTCGTTTTTCTTTCTCAATATCAAAATAATAACACTGACGATTCATAAGTCCTGTCAACGTATCAATTTTGGAGGTCTGCATGTATAGGAACAGATAATACAAAATTAAAAATGACGCAAACAGCGTTCCATAATCTACAGATGAATGATAGATTACGTGAATCACAACACCTGCTAAACAAGCTGCACTAATAAAATAAATTACCACCCGAATTCGAACACTGTATTTTTGATTGCAGATAATAAAGCGTATCAAAAAAACAATGGCATAAAAGATAAATAGAAAATATGGGAACATATGATAATATGGATCGTGTCCCAGGTACTTATTATCAGCTGTATAGTAAAATACAAGATGCGTCCATTGCGATGTATACAATATAACAGCACTAATCACTAATGGAAGATAGAGTAAAAACTTATGCTTTTTGATTGGAGCATAGATTTCCATTATAGCCATAAGAATCAACGGTTGAAGTAAATAAATCGTTGCTGTAAGAATGGGCCTCCATAAACTCAAGGTGCTATAATCTCTCAAACAAAATTCTATGTACCAAACAATCGATTCTATAAAAATCAAAAAGATCACGGTTCTAGTAACACTTACTGTTCGTTTATTTAAATGAACGCCGATATCTAACATTCCCCAAAGGCCAAGTAATTCGGCTATCATAATATAATGATTCATTATAAACTCTACAATACTCATAGTTACTAACTCTCCTCTATTAATTCAGCCGGTAAAAATCGACGTAAGACTTCGTCCATTTTTTTCGCTTCGATGGGTTTTGCTAAAAAGTCATCAAAACCAGCTTCTTGATATGTTTTTTTCGCACCACTTAATGCGTTTGCTGTTAAAGCAATAATAACAGCATCCTTTCCGCCATCTAATTGCCGGATTTGTTTCATAGCCTCAACACCATCCATCTCTGGCATCATGTGATCCATGAAAATAATATGAAAATCTTTTATCTGGCTAAAACAGTTAATGGCTGCCTGTCCACTTTCTAAACAAATTGGTCGTATTCCATAAGGCTTTAAAATTCCCTCACATACCTTTAGGTTCAACCGGTTATCATCTACCACTAAAATCTTCGCATTCTTCGCTGTCATGGTAGCTTTAAAAATATCCACCTTTACATTTTCAAGGGCAATGTTTACTTCTCCTAAAGGCTCTGAATTTACTACCTCATTTATGATGTCAAAATAGAAACAGGTGCCTTCTCCATAGACACTATTTACTCCAATATGACCATCCATCATATTAATCAAATTCTTCGAAATAGCAAGGCCTAAACCGGTACCTTCTTCTGAACGGTTTCTCTTGGTATCCACCTGAGTGAAGCTTTCGAAAATCTGTTTCAAATCCTCTTCTTTGATACCGATTCCCGTATCTTTTACCTTTGCAAAAATACGAATCTTATTTTGGGATATAGGCTCATAATCAATCTCTAATGTAATGGTTCCCTTTTTAGTAAACTTTGCTGCATTATTTAAAAGATTAATCAAAATCTGCTTGATTCGAACCTCATCTCCATATAACTCACATGGAAGATTTGGATTTACCTTTACTTCTAATTCTACCGGCTTATCTGTCAATCGAACTCGAATCATGGTAACCACGTCATTTAACAAGTTTGCCACCGCATACTGTTCTTTTACCAGATTCATCTTTCCGGATTCAATCTTGGAGAAGTCTAAAATATCATTGATAATCGCAAGCAAGGACTCTGAAGCCGTTTTAATCATACCGGCATTTTCCTTTGCCACCTCATCTTCGCTATCTCGAAGAATCAACTCTGACATTCCACAGATTGCATTCATAGGGGTACGAATCTCGTGAGACATATTGGCAAGGAAGTTACTCTTTGCACGATTGGCACTTTCTGCTTCTATGACAAGTTCCTCTTCCTTTGAAATATCCGTCAAAGTCATAATCATGCCATAGGGCTCACGGAAATTGTCCCAGGCAACAGTCATATCTGCCATATAGATATGGTCATCATTTTTTAACCTGGTCTTAAATCGAACATTTGACTCGCTTTGTAACTTTTCGTAAATATCCGATTCTTCATACTGCGTATCTAACAAATCACTAATGGTAGTCCCTGGCATAATCTGAAACTGATCTTTTGCGTAGCGGTTCATCTCCACTACCTTTTGATTCATATCAAAGATCACGATGCCTTCACTTACAACGTTTTGGGCATAGTTTCCCATAGTTTTGGAAGATACGGAAAATGCATTGTACTTCTCTGCAGCTATATACCATAAGAATAAAGACATTCCTGCTCCTAATCCTGAAGTAGGAAGACCATAGTCCAAAAACTTTACAATAAAGGTATCTGGGAAGGCAAAAATCATAATCGAAATATTTGCCCAGAATATCCCGTTTAATAACTGTTTCTCACGTTTGTAAGTAACCCTTCGATACCATAAAAACCATGAAAACAAAGCTGTTCCAAATAATATGGCACAAAAAACATAGTGGAATGTTCGTGCCGGATGATCTATGGCATGAAACTTTGTGTAGTTTCCATCTCTAAAAAATATATCCACATCCGGCTGTGAAAAGAAAAACCAATCCACTACTGTCACCACTGTCAGTATGGTTCTCATCACATATTGAATTTTCATTGGAATCCCTGTCATTCTCATGGCAAGAATGGTCTCAATCAAAGGATACATAGCAACACCTAAAAGGGCGATTCTTCGAATAAATACACACACTTCCATGTCGTCTATGATTCCAAACATTCCATATCCTATCTGCCAGCATCCGGCAGAAAATCCAAGCAAAAGCATGGTGCTTCGCAGGTATCCGGCATTTTTTTCCTGCCTGAAAAAATGGATACCATATACCATTGATATACTACCCAAAATAATGAGTACTATACTTAAATAAATTCCCATTTCATTCTGTCCCATCATTATCGATCTAAGTTCTTGTCCAATGCGATTTTTACTCGTTCCCGTAAATAAATCGGATTTACAGGTTTTAGAATATAATCCTTTGCTCCAGCCTGATTACAACGAATAACAGTATCCTTATTTGCTATCGCTGTTAAGAAGACTACTTTTAAGTCCTTGTACTCTAGTTTACGAAGCTTTTCAACTGTAGTCATTCCATCCATTACCGGCATATCAATATCCATAATCAAAAGATCCGGCAGCCCCTTTGTCTTTATATAGTTCAAGCAGGCCAAACCACTTTCTAAGGTTGTAATATTGTAATCATCTTCTAAAGCGGCTCTCGTCTGTCCAAGGGAAATCTGACTATCATCTACTACTAATATATTCTTTGGATTATCTTTTCCTTCACCACGATCCTCATTTAGCTTCTCAACACCATCACTCGACTCTTTCATTAAAATGCCAGATGCTGTAATAAACACCATTCGATAATGAAGGTCAGTGCTTAAATCTACTTCTTTACCTGTTTCGTATATCTTAATACGAGGACGAAGTGCCTGGGCAGTGTGAGCGATGACAACTGCTCTTTCTCCATTGGAAAGTCCAACGTCCATTCCCGGTGGATAGGCCGGAATGACATTTTGCATAGCCTCTACCACTTTGCGGTCAAACAGGATGTCCACACCACCAATCATATACTCTAACGCATCCACCGGTGCATAAGGATCCTTGTATGGTCGACGACTGGTCAACGCATCATACACATCTACCGCATGAATAATCTTTGCGTAGAGAGGAATCTCTTCTCCCATTTTCCCAAAAGGATAACCTGATCCGTTTTCATTCTCATGATGACAGATAACTGCCTGTCGAACCGTTGGGGAAATTGACGGATTATTAAACAGTAAATCATAAGAATACTTTGGGTGACGTTTGATTTCTTCGAATTCTGCATCCGTGAGTCGAGTTTTTTTATTGATAATCGCTGGATCTATTAAGGATTTACCAAGGTCATGACACAATGCAGCCACAGCAATCTCCTGGAGCTGTTCTTCCGGCAGTTCCATTCTAGCTGCCACAGCTACCGCATAAACCGCAACGTTAACGCTATG
The DNA here is from genome assembly GCA_024692825.1 of Lachnospiraceae bacterium. Classification (GTDB taxonomy): domain Bacteria; phylum Bacillota; class Clostridia; order Lachnospirales; family Lachnospiraceae; genus JAILEN01. The sequence goes on from JAILMB010000115.1 coordinate 11,939, forward strand.
ATGATAGGTATAATCATCATAGGAACGAAGGTCCAACATATCCACGCTTATACTTTTTAATTTAGAAATATCATCTACAAGTGCAGAAGCTACATTTAAAATGCTTCCAATATTCGCCTCTGCAACTGCATCAATACCATCTTCCAATGTCTTTTCCGAAACCGTCTCCTGAATCTCTACATCATTTGAAAACGGATCCGCAATATAAGCTCCCAAATAACCGTTTTGCTTCAGGCGTTGAATCAAAGTGTCATTTAACTCCACTCCTTTTTCCAACATAGAGGTACGGCGATGATCAATAATCTTTCGCCCCAGCCTCATTCCCGGTCGCAAATCCCCTACTGCTATAAACCTCATGATATTCCCTCATTCTTCCCAATTATTGTATTCTCATTTCCTCTATATTCTCACAGCATTCCAATACGCGATTTGACACTAGATTTCGAACTGCCTCCTCTAATTCTCCCACTTCATCTACAAACTCACTGGGAATGCTCATCTCTGATACCCTCTTCATGGCATCCTGCAATCCGCTAATATCAAAGGCGGTCATGGCATCTTTGATTTCATCAATCTCTGCAAAAAAATCATCCTCATTAAAGGCTGCTTTTTTATTACATGCCCCAACAATTACCTTTAGACTCTCAGCCAAAGATAAGTACTCAATTGTAAAATCTTCCGTCTTTTCTAATATCACGTCCTTTTGTTCTTCTTTGCCGGCAATCTCTAACTCATAGGCCTCTGCAAATAGATCAGCGCCAATGGAGCGAAGAGCGCTTTTCATGGCATGGGCATGAATGCGAAAAGATGCATAATTGTCTGGAGTAGGATTTTGTTCCACCATATCCTTAAACTCCGTCAAGGTGTTGGCTTGTTTATCTGCAGATGAAACAAACTCCGTTAACACTTCTAATAATAACTCCTTGGAAGGCAAATAATGATGTGCCTTTTCCCAATCAATTCCTGCTACGGGCGGCATATTGTATTCCATATAATCCCCTTTCTGTCCCCTTATCCTCAATCAATGTTTAAATATAGTTATACATAGTTTATAATATCACAAATGCATTTCAACCAAAAGAAAAAGGCGGAGAAAATCTCCACCTTTTTACGAAACATCTCTTCTATTTTTCGCCGCGAATCATAAACATTTTATCCGGAATATAAAACTCATCCCTCTCCTTATAGATGCGACTGGCAAATTCTGTATCCACCGTCACGTTTTTGTACCCGATGTGATTTAACACCTCTACATCCCAATCCGGCCGATTGAGGTTACTAATGGTTAACATATGATAAATCTCATGGCACTCGTCCTTTAATGCATCGCTGATATTTTTATGGGCGATGTTTTCAGGAAGTTTTAGATTATGGGCCCCCTTTGCATACTCCGCATCAAAGTTTAAAAGTATACCGCCCTTTTTCAAAATTTTATACCAGTTCTCATAGGCTTCCACAGGATGAGGTAATGTCCAGGTAAGATTTCTGGTAATGATTACATCTATGGTTTCTTCATCGAGCATAGGGTTTTCCCCATCCATCACCATAGCACCGCCGTTTCTCACACCGTAAGATAAGGTCATCTCGTTGGCCTTTTCCACCATTTCCGGTGTCAGATCGATTCCCAGCACATCATGTCCTGCCCGGCCTAATACTACTTCAAAAAAGCCAGCACCACAGCCAATATCTAATACTCGAAGATGCTGTTTTCCTCCTGTCGCCTCTTCAAATACTTTCTGCCAGCGGGCTGCTTTATTGCTCTCGATTTCATCCCGGCGCATATTGGAAAATCCTTCTGCTCGAGAAGTCCAGTATTTTTGCACCCGCTCTTTAATCTCCTTTGATTCTTCTTCAAAAGGAATATCTACTAACTGTCCCATGTCATCTCCTATTTCATAACAGCCTTTACCATAAATAAAGGTGTTGCTTTATAATTTACCAATTCTTTTTTTGAATACAGTCTGCGACCAATGTTTTCATAGGTCTCCACTGAGGTTGCTCCCATTCCATAAAGGACTTTTTTATCCCAGGCAGGGCGGATTTTCTCTGTCATCGGAAGCTTTTCTGCAATTTCTTCCATGATATTAAAGTTCTCTCCTATGTTGTAATCTTCCAGTCCCTCTTCCTTTACTGCAGTCCGGTCTGCTTCATATGCTTTTAATTTTTCATCATCTATCAGGTAATGATACCAGTTAGCATCAAATACGAGAAAAATTCCACCTGGTTTTAACGCTTTTTTCCAACTTTCATAGGCTCTTTTGGGATGAGGCAAATTCCAGGTGAGATTTCTGGATAAAATCACATCAAAGCTTTCATTTTCAAAGGGCAGATTTTCAGCATCCGCTTTTTCGAATCGAATCTTTTTTGCCAATTCACCTGCGTTTACTCTTGCCTGCGAAAGCATGTTTTCTGATCCATCTGCTGCCGTTACCACAAATCCCTGTTCCGCTAATATAATAGATAAAAATCCCGGTCCTGCCCCAATATCTAAAATCGATAGTTCATCTGGGTTTCTTTCAGGAAAATGAGAAAGGATTTCTTCCCTTAAAAAGCGAGACCACTTTTCTCTTTGTACTCCGGCAAGTTCTTCTTTATTCACTTCGGAATAGCCGTCTGCCCGACCTTCCCAATAATTACGATTTAACTCTTTTAAATCCATAATGATTCCTTTTCTAAGCTCTAGTTTTTACGAGAGGCTAATTTTTTACCATTTATGAAAGACTAAGTCCTTTACTAATTACGAAAGGCTAAGTCCTTTTACTATTTATGAAAGACTAAGTCCTTTACTACAGGAAATAAGACTTTTTGTGTAGGGATGATTTGGAGAGGTAATCACATCCTTTGTCTTCCCTTCTTCTACCACGCTTCCCTCATACATCACCAACATCTCGTCACACAAATTTGAAACCAGAGAAATATCATGAGATACAAAAATCAAAGAAAACTCTCTTTGATTTCGAAGTTGCAGTAAAAGTTCGCAAATCTGGGCCTGCGTTACCACATCGAGAGCAGATGTAATTTCATCACATAAAAGGATTTCTGCTCCGCAAAGCAGCGCACGAAGAATAGACATTCTCTGGCATTGTCCGCCAGATAACTCCTTTGGTCTCTTTTCCAAAAGCCCCTTTTTTAGGCCGAGTTTGTCCATTGTATCATAAAGTTTTGCTTCCGGGCAGGTATTTTTTACTCCTTCCAAAATAGAATCCTTCATCTTCATCCGAGGATCAAAAGAAGCATAGGCATCTTGAAAAATCATTTGAAGAAATCTGCCATTTTCAGCCGGTGAAGCGTTTGTATATTCTTTTTCTTTATAAAAAAGACTTCCCTCATCTGCTTTTTCAAGGCCTGCAATTAATCGCAGAAGGGTACTTTTTCCACTTCCACTTTCTCCCACAATACCCAAAAACTGTCCCGTTCTTAAGGTAAAATCCACACTGTTAACTGCATCGATATTTCCTCCTTTATCAGAGAAGCTCTTTTGTAATTTTTTTCCTTCTAATATCACATTGCTCATTTTGTATTACTCAGCCTTCATTTTTGGTGCACTCTGTAAAAGGAGTTTTGTATACTCGTCCTTCGGTGCTCCGATTACAAGATCCATTGGTCCCTGTTCCACGATTTTTCCCTGTTTCATAATCACGACCTGATCTGCCATATGCTTCGCGATTCCAAGGTTATGCGTCACCATTAAAATGCCACAGTTCGTTTTATCTCTTACTTGAAGCAGAGTTTCAGTTACTTTTTTTGCTGTCATAACATCAAGTGCTCCCGTAGGTTCATCACAGATCAATAGTCTTGGAGAAAGCATCATGGCTGCCGCAATGGCGATTCTTTGATTCATGCCTCCGCTCATCTCATATGGCCGTGCCTTTAGGATTCGTTCATAATCAAAAAGACCCACAGAGGCAAGCACCTCTTTGATTTTTTCCTTTTCAAACTTCATTCCCTGACTTCTTAAAATCTCTTGAAACTGTTTTTCAAAGCATCGAATAGGATTAAAGGACCCATTTGGATTTTGAGGGATTAATCCGATTTCACTTCCCATTACATCTAGATGTTTCGTAAGATCTTTTTCTTCAAACAAAATATGGCCTCGTTTATACTGCAGTCCATCATGACCAATAATGGAACGAATCAATGTGGTTTTCCCGGAGCCGCTTTCCCCTACCACGCAAAGGATTTCCCCATGGTGCTGTCTCAGGTTGATATCAAAAAGCACTTGTCCATCTTCATAGCCAGTATTTAAATGTTTAATTTCTAATAGCGCCATAGGTCTTCTCCTTTCTTATAATTCACGATAGTCCATAATCAAATCCCCTAAATAGTTAAACACAATGATGGTAATGGCAATGGCCAATGCCGGGAACAGAACTGCCCAAGGTGCGATTTGAATATAAGCCCGAGCCTCAGCAATCATTTGTCCCCATTCCGCAGAGGGCGCCTGTACCCCGATTCCCAAAAAGGAAAGTCCGGAGATTCCAATCATAGTAACACCGATTTGCGTAAGCCCATTGGTTAAAAGCGACGCCAGTATATTTGGGAAAATATGACGACCAAGAATATACCAACTGCTTTTTCCTGCAAGGATTGCAGCACTGATATATGGTTTGCTCTTTAAGCTATAGGTGTGACTTCTGGCAAGTCGTGCAAAGCTCACCCACATAGTAATTCCAAGGGCCAGTAAAACGCCAAACAATCCTCCACCAAGGATTCCTGCCACCGCTATGGCAATCACCATTTGAGGAAAGGCAAGGGTCACGTCTGCCACTCGCATCAAAAGTCGATCCAACCAGCCACCGAAATAACCGCAAATCATTCCGATAAAGGTACCGATTACAAAGGAAATGGCCACCAGTAAAAAGGTCATTCCTATGGTTGTTCTGCCTCCATATAACACGCGGCTAAAAACACATCGTCCTAAGTTATCAGTTCCAAATGGATACTCAAAGGACGGAGCCATTCGAATTCCAGCTGCAGAGGTGCTATAGGGATCATTTGGTGCAATGATACCAGAAAACAAAGCAGCAAATACAATCACCACCGCTATTGAAGCTACCACTGTAATTTTGAATTTTAGTTTTTTCCTAGTCATGGGCACCTCCTTTTTCAGAAGGCAAAAAATCATCTGCTCCCAGTCCGCTTTTTCCATCAGATGCAATTCTAGGATCAAGTCTTTTCATTGCCACATCCACAAGCTGATTAATGAGAACATAGATTACACCCATAATAAGCACAAAGCCCATTATCACCGGATAATCCCTGGCTGTAATTGAATCCATTACCAGTTCTCCAATTCCCGGCCAGCGAAATATGGTTTCGATGACTACACTTCCACCCATCAGAGTTCCAATCTGAAGAGCAAAAATATTTAGCATATGACCGGTGGAGTTATACAACACATTTTTTATAATGTATCGCTGTTTCACTCCTCTGTTTTTCATGCCTGTCACATAATCTTCAGACATCTGCAGCAAAAATTCCTGTCGCATTTGTCGAATAAAACGACCGGAAATAGGAATTGCTAAAGAAAGAGTTGGAAGGAACAATCCCTGCAAACTTCCCGTTGCAATAATTGGAAATACATTGATTCGAATGCAGAAAAAATACATCAGCAGTACCGAAATCAAAAAGTTCGGTAGTGAATTTCCAATAAAAGAAAACAGTTTGATCATGTGATCTGTTAATTTGTCCTTTTGAAATGCTGAAATAATGGCTAGTGGTACTGAAACAAAAACAGACAGTAACATACTTGCTCCTGCTAAAAGAAGAGTATTATACAGCCCGTCCCACAATTTTTCTGCCACGGGCATATCATCTTTAAAGGACACTCCAAAGTCTCCCCTACACACACCAAAAAGCCATTCTCCATATCTGACAAAGAATGGCTTTAATAGCCCAAGTCTCTCACGTTCTGCATCCAGCACTTCCTTTGTAATGGCAACCCCTTGGGAAGAAAGCCGCTTTTCGGCGGGATCTCCCGGGGCCAAGTACATTAAAAGAAAGGTGAAAAAACTTAAAATAAGCAATATTAAAATAAGTTCAACGATTCGTTTTAATACCTGTTTCATACAATTACATTACTCTTATTCCATGGTGGTATTTGCATCGATTCCATAGAAATCAAATGGAATGTTCTCAGCAAATCCGCTGACACCTTTTCGAAGTACCGTGGTGTTGTTAAAGAGTCCCACGTATCCAAAGGCATTATCATCAATTGCGATTTGTACAATCTGATTTGCAAGTTCTGCACGCTTGTCTGTATCAGTTTCATAGCGAAGCTGTTCAATAAGCGCCTGACACTCAGCATCTTCAAATCCGCCTACATTGTAGTAAGCACCTTCTGCTAAGGTAGAATCAATAAAGTAAAGAGGATCTCCTGCTTTATCAGCAATCATACAATAAAGTGCAAGATCAAAGTTCCCTGTAGTAATATAAGTGGCATCTGGATCTTCTTCACAGGTCAAAGTAGAATCTACGCCTATGGCCTTTAACTGTTCCTGAATCAAAAGAGCCAGGGTATCCAAAGAACGGGCTGCGTAGTATGCAATATTTATAGAAAGCTTTTCTCCATTCTTTTCATAAATACCATCCTGACCAAGGCTATAACCATCTGCTTCAATCAACGCTTTTGCCTTTTCTGCATCCACCTCTGGAACTGTTACTTTTCCATAGGCTGTATTTGTAAGAAATGGTCCTTCTGCTGCCGATACCGTTCCGGATAAATACTCAGCAATTGCATCCTTATCTACCGTTAAGTTGATTGCTTCACGAAGAGCATCGTCTAATGTGTTTTCATTTAAAATATAAAACTGAAGTCTGGCCCCTGGAATTGAAGTTACATCATAGGTTTCTGGATCCTTTTTGTACACCTCAAGAGCTGCAGAACTTAC
>JAILMB010000141.1 GCA_024692825.1 Lachnospiraceae bacterium
ATATGTTGACAGTCTTGCACACGGAGGTATGTCATCAGGGATTGTTACCGGGGCATTCTGGATTAGCGTTGGAATCCCCTTTCTTATTGATAACTTTAAGAAGGTTAAAGCTGGATATCCTGTTGTAACTCTCTGTGGAAGTACTAGATTCAAAGATGCTTTCATGGATGCACAAAAGAGGTTGACGCTCGAAGGCAATATTGTTATCAGTGTAGGTTTATTTGGGCACTCTGGGGATCAGGAAGTTTGGGATGGTATGGATGAAGGAACCCTGACCAAAACAAAGGAAATGCTTGATGATATGCATAAACGGAAAATCGATATGGCAGATGCGATTTATGTGATTAATGTTGGAGGCTATATTGGAGAAAGTACGAAATCTGAGATAGAGTACGCAGAAACTTATGGTAAGGAAGTTAGGTATTTAGAGGAGTAGTGACAATGGCGCAGAGAACATACGCGCTTTGCAATGGAGAGTATATCGGAATAGAGTCCATCTTTACAATAAAGGATGGGAAACAAATAAACATTCCGGAAAGATTAAGCGATCTTAGAAAGAAGAGCCAGAGTAATCAATTGTTTTGCCCATGTGGTAAATGTGGGGCTAACCTTGTGCTTGTAGCTGGAGACAGAAACCTTAAGGAACAGCATTTTAGAATAAAAAAAGGACAGCATTTTTCGGAGTGCACTTATATAGAGGAAGGAAGCATATCCGTAGAATCCAAAATTGTTTTAAAGTGCTGGCTAGATGATATACTCCACGACGATAAATTAGAATCTAGAGTTCCGATTTGTGATGTGTCTAATACGAATAGAAAATATGAGTTTTCTTTCCTTTCCAGAAAAAATGGGATTGCGGTGGATTACTGTTTTAATCGTGTAAATCTTTCTGAAGAAAAACAATCTATCATTGATGTAAATAGTAAGGGGATAAATATAATACATATTGTTGATTCAATGAATAGTGGAACCAACGGACAGTATCCTGAAAGCCTTATGCGAGTTCAAGAGAAACAGGGATTTTGTTTGTTCTTAAATCCATCTAAGGGAGATTATGAAAAGGCAAAATTGAGTGTGGCAGTATATTCTACAGATTATAAAGGTTTATGGGTAGAATTGCCGATTGTCACGTCAAAACTATCTCAGTATACGATAGATAAGGAAGGGTTTATTTGCCTGTTTGGAAAAAGGCTATCTGTTTATTGTGATGAGATAATGAGTAAATGGAAGATAAGGAACGAAAATGAACTCATTAGAATTAATAAAGAAAAAGAAGAATTGGAAAGAAGAATTGAGAAAGAAGCTCATTCCGCGATAGAGAAGTTTAATAAAAATAAAAAAATAGAAACTTTTAAAGAAAACATAGTTGATAAATTAATCGCATCAAAAGTTCCAATACAGGGCCCTGATGGAAATTACTACTTTTTATGTTCTTTATGTGGAAAGATTGGAACGCAGGATGAATTTCCGTACAAGTCGATTCCTGGGCATTATTGTATAGGTGCATGCAAGGAATGCAATGAAGGCGCTCTAGCAGGATGCTCATCTACGGAAAAACTAATAAGAATTAAGGAATCATTTAAGCATAATGTTCCGATGAAATGTCCGCGATGTGGGAGTAAATTGATTATTCGAACAGCAAAGAGGGGTATTAATGGTGGACGACAGTTTTATGGGTGTAGCGCTTATCCGGATTGTAAATATAGCCAGAGTTTATAGATTATCGGTTTATAGATGTGTTTTTACAGAAAAGATCATTAGTGCAGTTATGGCTGCGTAGAGGTGGTAGATTTGAGTGAACAAGAGTATATTTCATACACTCCTGAAAAGATGGACGGAATAAAGGAAAACGTTCAGAGATTAATAGAAATAGTTAAGGAATTAGAGCAGGATTTTCCAGGAAGACATTTTACTTTAGATGGCCATCTTATTGGCAGTATTGGTGAAGTGATGGCGAGCTATTACTATGTATAAAGCTGTTTGAGGCATCGGCTCCTTGTCATGACGGGGAAGTAGATGGAAGGTTGGTACAGATAAAGATAACTCAGCAAGACTCCATAGTTATTCGTGAGAAACCAGAGTATCTAATTGCATTATATTTGAATCATGATGGTCTAATATATGAAATATATAATGGACCTGGGGATGCGCCATATGAAAGTACAAGTAAATCCGATGCATATAACCATCGACATATGCGTGTAAACAAGCTTATGGAGTTGGATAAGTTGGTAGATCCCAAAATGAGAATCCAGTCGATTCACAAGATTGAGAAAATGAAGCCGGAATATAAGAATAAAAATAGAAATACTGAAAACAAATAGGGGTGAGATACAGTATGGATAACAAAAAACTAGAACGCTGGGCACAACAGTTGAAAAATATCGAGATATACTAAAACGCCAAAATAGTATTATTAGTACACTTGACTATGCGGCGAAATCTCTTGGATCGTACGAAGAGTATCTGGATTAAGTGTTTAAGTTGGATGTTGATTCGAGTGACTTAATTTTCAATGGCCATGTGACCGATTTTTCAATGGCTCACATCAGGTGGATGATAAAGATTATTCAATATTTGACTTTGTTTTTTCTTCAGGTAGAGATTATACTGAGCAGAGCACATTTAAATGTATGCGAAAAAAAGGATATTTGAAATTGTTAGAATACGATGCAACATTGGAATAGCAGTTTATACACACGGAATTATTACATAAATGCAACCAAGGAGAGTAACTGGCCCCCATTGGCCCTTTACGGTCCTTTTTGCAGATGCTACATTAGAATTAAGAAATTGTAAAAAATAGAAATCAAGGATCGAGAGATTCACAGATTGTGAGTCTCCCGGTCCTTTTTCTATGCCCATTTTTGCCCAAGATGGGAGCGGTTTCGAGTAAATATGGTTGCCAATGTGCAGAAAGGGATAATTATGGAAAAACAGGAATTTATTGAAGGATTACAGAAAAGTTTTGTGAGTTTATTGCCTCCTGAATATGCTGATGCAGAACTTCAGCTTAGAGAGGTGCATTCTAGTCGTGGAGTCTATCAGGGAGCGGATATCATTCATCCGGATGGAAATATGAGAATTATGCCGGTTTTAAATGTGGATCAGATGTATGAAGGCATGAAGGACATGGATGTTACCTCTGCTGTAAATAAAGCTGCAAACATTTACAAAAATCATCTAGGTAATAGTAAAGACATGATGTACGACGAGCAGATGAGCAGTTTTGTTAATAACATTGCAGATTATAACTTTGTGAAGAACCTTCTTTGTGTAGCAGTTTGTTCAGAGGCTGGAAGGGATATTTTGGAAAATACTCCTCATATCATGGAAGAAGATATTCCGATTATTGCCCGTATTGTAGTTTCTAGTTCGAATGATGAAACTGCGTCGATTGTGGTATCGGATCAGTTGCTAAGTAATTGGAACATTGATAAGGAGACCTTGTTTGCAGATGCTTTTGAGAATACTGCCAAAATAAATCCGCCTCATTTGGTGTCTATGTCAGATATGCTTCGTGAGATGATGGGGGTTGATTTCCCGGAAGGGATGGACGATACATTCGGTCCAAAGATGTATGTGTTTATAAATGATACTAAAGTAAATGGAGCTGCATCGATTTTTATTCCCGGAGTGATGGATAAGATGGCAGAGGAGATTGGAGGAGATTATGTTATTATCCCTTCTTCAACCCATGAATTGATTTTAGTTCCTGACCAGGGACTGGG
>JAILMB010000150.1 GCA_024692825.1 Lachnospiraceae bacterium
AACTTTTTGCACGAAACAGGATACGGAAATGGTCCTCATCGTTTTAAACTTTTTGTCTATAGTGATTTTATGGGAGATTATTTCGTAGAAAACAATCACTTGGTTTTTTACAACAACATATCCCTTGAAATCCGTAGCCCAATATCTGATTTTTGTAAGGTTTTGATGATTTCTATTCTTAATTCAAATCAATTTGAATTGGATCATCAACCCATTTCATTAACAGAATGCACATTAAGTTACAAGAACATATCTTCAGACAAAATTACCATACGAATGGTTTCTCCACTTACTTTAAGCACGACTGTGTATGAGAATGACAAGAAAAAAACTCGTTTTATCTGCCCTGGCGATAAGGATTTTTCTTCTGCTTTTCTCCACAACACTATGAGCAAATATTGTGCTGCATATGGAGACACTTCACATCAAAGCATTATCATAACACCTTTATCTGTGACCAAAGAAGATAAATATGTTACTAAATTTAATAATAAAATCTACATCAACGCCTGGTACGGCTGCTATCAGCTCGAAGCCTCTGCCGAACTTCTTTCATTCCTATACGATACCGGAATTGGAAGTAGAAACTCACAGGGATTTGGCATGTTTGAATTAATATAAACACTCTGTATAATTTTATCAGAAAATATGTTTTTTTACATAAACTATTGGTTAAATGATAAGAGGGCGACTCTACGTCGCCCTCATTATCTCCTTCGAGTATATATTCAATTGATGTTCCAAATAACTTACTTAAAGCAAATAGATTGTCCACCGTAGGCAGGCTATCGCCACGTTGCCATTTATAAACTGCCTGTACAGACTCAAACCCCATACAAGAGGAAATATCCTCTACCGTCAACTTGTTTTGTTTTCTCAAATCGCGGATACGCATTCCCACTGCTACGGTGTCAATCACGGGATATATAAAATTCATAATACAACCTCCTGTCGAATGCAAAATACAAGTTCAACTTTCCTGAGATAAATCACACTCGGCACCACTGCCTCCGAGGAAAGTATTACATAATACTGCTTCAAATTCACATTGTCAATAGCTGAGATTAATACGATATAAGATTTGACATTAACGTTTTCCAAAGTAAAAACAATTATTGTTGCTTTCACTATGGACATGAAATAATATGAAACCACATTGCTAAATCTTACTCTAGAAGTTATAATTACACTATCATTAAGGAAGTAGAGATTTTTTCTTTAAAATATCAGAAGCATTACTCCTTATCTGTTTTCTATACAGCAGAAAGGAGTCTTATTAATGAAAGGTGAAACAATGAGAAACGATATATTGTTGGTAAACGGTTTATCAGCAGATATATTAGAACAACTTTCATACAAGAGTCATTTAGGTAAATCACTCAAAAAAAATATTCATTATTTTCCAAAGGCTGATGTTATGCGTGAATTATCCGATATGGCAGAATGGTTATGGAAGCAAGAAATTTTGGATGAAATTGCTTTGGACTATCGAATTAAAAGCTTAGAATCAATAAGCACAAAATACGATCGATATTATCCCAATAAGCAGATGCGACAAGTATTTAATGATGTGATTGGTTTTCGAGCATTTTGTTACTCATATGAAGATGTAATTGCGCTTGAGTCTGATTTTTTCAGAGTAGTAGATATGTCTAATGGCAAAAGAAATGATGATGGATACCGAGGCGTACACTTGTATTATCAGAAGGATAATTTTCATTATCCCATTGAAATTCAATTTTTTACTTACTACGATCAACAAATAAATGGCTGGCTTCACGATTATGTATATAAAAAGGATTATCCAAATTCTGTTGGTCAATTATTAAGAGAAAAATACGAAAACGGTGAAATAAAAACTATTAAAGATTTTGAGGAGGTGCTGGCATGTGTTACATCGTTGTAAAAAACACTGAAAAAAGAGGATGTTATGCTCTAAAAACCAGGCACGGAAATAAACTGATTGAATTAAAAAGAAAACTTGAAGAAGTTGCAAATAAAAATGTTCAAGTAGTTTTGATTAGTAGACCTTCTGCTTACTGTGAGTACGCGCCATATAGTTTTGCAGAAACAGAAGATGAATTAGTGCAGCTTACAAAACAAGCATAAACATTTCCGCTATGTCATTTCTTAAATATTAAAAAAAGAACCGCATAAATTCATCACTATACGTGCTGTTTTTATGCGGATTTTCTTATTACTTTAATCTAAAAATATGCCTTTCTTATTTCAAAATCATCTTCTCTATATATGCGCCCAACCGACTTGTTTGTTCATTCAAAACCGGAAGCACTACAAACATTTCCAATCCATCCTGATTAAAAATTCTACAGTCTGATGGAGTTTCAATTCTCGCTGTTTTTATACTATAATCTTCCAACGTCTTTCTAAGCAATTCTTTTTGTTTATCTTCTTCCTCTAAATCTACTGCAGCAATGGACTTTTGCGTTAGGTTTTCACACGGAAAAACCAGTTCACACTCATCATCTTTCTGAAAGAAGGAAAATGGAAGCACTCCCGGAATCCTGTTATTTTCAAGCATTCCTTTTGCCAGCTCATCTATTTTTTCACCCTTTTCAAGGGTATATACAAGGTAATTCTCACCCTCTACATTTTTCCATTCAAGTGCCATTATTCTCCTCCTAAAACATCATTCTTATAGAATTTAAGTATTCTCCACATATTTGCCTGATAAACAAAGGCTGTGGTTTTCGGACTCATATCACGTATATCATCAAAGATGGGCTCTATTGCCATATCGCCATCTACAGTTACATATCCCCATTTATTGTTCATCATGACACCGGCCAATCCGCTACAGCTGGATTTTGCATCTTCATACTGGGGAGCAATGACTACATTTCCATCTTTATCCATAAATCCCCATGCATCCCCAATCATGACTGCTGCCAGTCCATCTTCATCCTGAAACGGCTTTGCATCAAGGATTGCTTCTGTATCTATAATCTCTCCTTTTGAAGTCACAAGATGATAACTACCATCAAAATGTAGAAATACCCTGTCGTTAAATAGGCTCATTCCATACATATCGGTTGCAACAGCATCATACCGGGAAGGTAATGTATCATCCGGGTTTTCCCACTGATACTCTTTTCCATCCCCGTCAGCCAGATAATATCCATCGTCATCTTTTAAAACCTGTACTCCGCTCCATACATATTTTGCACTATCCTCTTCCGTGGTCTTATCGATTCGGGTTCCTTCAGCATCTATGTAAAACCACTGTCCCTCTTCCGTTTGTATGGGAGCTTTGCTGGAACAAAAAGCTCCTGCAGACAAATATATCGGATCTATGGTCGTTTCACCGCTATAGTCTACATATCCCCATAATCCATTACTCTCAACAGCACAATGTTCTCCGCGGAATTCTCCAACATCCTCATAAATACCGTCTCCAAAATAATATTTGTACTGAACACTTTTCTCCAGAGCCTTCATCTCATCATTTAACACACCGGCTCTCTTTGCTCTTAGATAAAGCTTATAAAATTCTTCGTATTTTTCTTCTGCCTTATATTCACTGAATAAGAAACTATAGTATTTCCCTTCATCTGCATCTGAAGACCGGCACTGTTCTATATAAGAAACTGCCTCAGTAGAACGTTCATTATCAATTAAAACCTGCGCTCGTTCAATTCGTATCTCCGGCG
>JAILMB010000155.1 GCA_024692825.1 Lachnospiraceae bacterium
TCATCAAAATACGCTTTAATCATATTTCGTTTATAATTCAATATGAAGTAAAAATCTCGACATCCATATTCGAAAAACCGATTAATAATCAACTCACTAATTGGCAAATCACCGATTGGTATTAATGGTTTTGGTAAAATCTTAGTATAAGGATACAATCTGGTTCCTTGTCCACCTGCCATCATAACCACTGGTATCGAAATCTTTTCCGTGATTTTTTTATCGTAAGCTTCTATTAAGATGTCAATTACTTTGTTATTTTCATCTACAACAGGGATAGCACTAATCCCTTCATGCATAATCTTTTCCACACCGCCATTTAGATTTCGCTGATGCACAAACATGGGATGTGTATTTGCCGCACTCATAACAGGAGAATCCAAACTGCCTCCACTTAATATCCATCGCCGAATATCACCATCTGTGCAAACAGCCTTCAGTGTTAATTCAGCATCTACAATAAAAATTGTCTTTCGATTTGCCTCATTAATCGCTCTCATGGCCGAAATAACAGTATTATCGTCTTTTATTGTAAATACATCTACCTTTCCATGTGAATAACTACTTCTAATGCTTTTTTTCTTCATATATCACTCTTTACTCCATCTGCAATCTTTCAGCACCGCCCCATATTTGTATACAGTTCTTGCAATAAGTTCCATCAAGTTCTTTATCCATTAACGATTTACGATATTTCACCATTAAATCACTGTTCCACACTTTTTCCATATCCATTTCTTCATGCAAGTCTGCTACCCGAAGTGGGACAAAATAGGTATCACAGCATATAAACACCTTTCCCTCTGCATCAATATACATGGTATTAAATGGAATTGGACATCCCTTATATTCCTTCTTTTGAATCTTTTTATCATCATAGATTGCAAACTCTTCCGTAATATCTACATCATAATCTCGGAGTTCATTTTTCTCAGTAAGAACAGGAATAAACAAGATTTCATCCACATAGTCTCCAAAGACGTCATTAATCTTATTCTTATCACCAATTGTTCTTTTTGTCATAACAGCGGATATGGACGTATTAATCTTGATATTGTTTTCTGTCTTATATTGATGAAGCCATCTAATATTTTCCAACACCTGGTCAAAATCATCCGTTCCATGAACAGTTTTATATGTTTCCCTATCAGCAGCATTTACAGAAAAACGTATACTATCTAGCCCTGCGTCTACCACTTTTTTTAAAACATCCGGTGTAGCCAAAGCTCCATTTGAAGTTACAAATGTATACTGAAACCCTAATTCTTTTGCGTATGCCACAATCTCAGGGAAGCGCCTGTAAAGAAAAACTTCTCCTTCACTATAAAAGCCCACTTCATGTCTTCCAATCCCTTTTTCAGCAGCCTGTTTCAGTAAAGCACAAGCAAAATCAAAATCCATAACAGCCGGTTTGATTGTACTTTGGGAATGAGGTCCATGAGCAAAACAAAATTCACATTTTTGATTGCATGTATTGTTCAGTTCAATATTCAAATTTGCCGGTAACGGAGGATATATGGTTCTATTATCGCCCCCACCAAATCGCTCCTTCATATGCTCTTTCATTGTTCCAGCCATAATATATACTCCTCTCTACACTTCATCCCCGCGTATACCACAATAGTAGTCAAAGTCTTTACACTGTTCTTCTACAGTACACAAATCTGTAGCAGAAGGATTCTCTCCCAGGAAAGCCTCCACTTCTTTATATAATCCCGGTTTAAATTCCGTATCAATAGCATCATCTATATCTACTTCCGAAATTTTGACACTATTCATTTCCTGAATCTGGAGTTTTTCCAAAGGGCGGAATATATAGCGATGTTTTGCAGTAAGTATCTCTGCTCCCCAGCGTCCCGGCGCGTTATAATTTGCCTGATAGGAAAATAGTGCACCCGTATCACTCACTCCTGCACCGGCAAAAACTGTTCCATATCTATGCCAGTCCAAAGAACCACTGTGATAAGAAGACAACTCTTTTGGATGTCCTCCTAAAAAAAATGCCATATCTATTACATGCGAAGAATTGTTAAGTAAAATCTGATTTCTCTCTTCCGGATCCGTTATTGCTGCCAAAACAGTCTTTGGCCACTCGGTAAATTCAAAAGAAAAGGAAGTAACACCACCGTCATCCGCTATCATTTTTTTTGCTGTCCGGACCGAAGAATAGAATCTACGATTATATGCGATAAAACAACTTGCATTCAGTTCCTTCGAGGTTTTATTAATCTGTTCTATTCCCTCTTTCCTCAATGCTCCTGGTTTTTCTATTAATATATTTTTAACTCCTGCTTTTAAAAGTTGCAGTGAACACTCTTCCAAAT
>JAILMB010000163.1 GCA_024692825.1 Lachnospiraceae bacterium
TAAAGTACTGTTACAGTACTGTTTGAGTAATGAAAGGAATAAAATACAGATAATACAAATAAAAGATTAACAAATATGTTAATGAAAACCATGAGAAATAGGTCATTTCATTAACCCGTTGCGGAGATGGAATAAGCTAAGAGTGGCTTACAAGTTCTCATAAAAATCCAGTATTTTCAAGGCCTGAGGCCGTGTGAAATCGCACGGTTTCGGGTCTTTTTTTATTAACGATTCTAAAATGATTCTATTTTTTCTATGAGAAGCAGAATCGGAATTATTAAAGAATAAAGTCCGAATGTGTTTTTTATCTTTTATTTTCCGCGATTTCAAAAAAATCAAAAAAATTTACAGAGATTTAGTAATGGCCCGATTTTTGACCCAAATGTATTACGAGAACACAAAAAGAGGAGGTCAAAACGATGGTTGAATGTAGAACTTTTATCTCTGTAAAAGAAATCGGTGAAATGCTTGGTGTTTCCAAAACAAAGTCGTATGACATCGTACGTGATTTAAATAAAGAACTTGCTGAGAGAGGTTACATGGTAATTCCGGGAAGAGTCAGTAGAAAGTATTTTGAAGAACGATTTTACGGTGTCGATAGCATAAAAGAAAAGGAGGAATAAAATGCCGGCGTATAAGGATCAGAAATCCGGAAAATGGAAGTGTACCTTTTATTATACGGATTGGACGGGAAAAAAGGTAAAAAAACTGAAACGTGGGTTTGCTACTAAAAAGGAAGCTGAAGACTGGGAGCGACACTTCAAATTGGAAAAAGCCAAGAGTCTTGATATGACCTTTGGTGATTTTTACAGATGTTATGAAGCGGATATCAGACCTCAGATCAGGGAAAACACATGGATGTCGAAGGCGCACATCATTGAAAAGAAGATACCTGTTTTAACGAATGTGGATGAAGCAGTAAAGACGGCACACGTTGAGAATATCAATAAAAAGTATAAGAAGAAAGAAACAGCTGCTACATCAGTTGAGAACGTTGATGGCGAGTTGGTTTGTCCTAAGTGTGGAAGTGCTTTAGTACTTCGTACCGCGAAGAAGGGTGCAAATGCTGGAAATCAGTTTTATGGATGTAGCGGATATCCGAAATGTAGATATATTCAAAATATGTAGGGCGTTTTTAGTAGAGAATGGAAAACATGAAGGAAATATTGAATTCTGTTAGTAAAACTCATCCTGAACTTGTTGAAGAATGGCATCCAATTAAAAATGGCGATTTGACACCGGATGATGTGCCAGAAATGTCGGATAAAAAAGTTTGGTGGCAACTACTTTACACTGATCCAAAGACAGGAAAAAAATATGTATTTGAATGGCAGGCTATTGTCAAGAATAGGTGCCGTGGTCAGGGGTGCCCATATTTATCTGGTAAGAGAATTTGGGTTGGATATAATGATCTTCAAACAACAGATCCAAATTTGGCGAAGGAGTGGCATCCTACGAAGAATGGGGAAATTACTCCACAAATGGTCATGCGCAGTACAAATAAAAAATACTGGTGGCTTTACCCTTATGATGACCCGATAACCGGTAAGCATTTTGACTTTGAGTGGGAAGCGAGTGTTAATAGTAGAAGTCGTGGAAAAGGATGTCCATTTTTAGTAGGTAAGGGAGTATGGCCGGGGTATAATGATTTAGAATCAAGTTATCCTAAGATAGCAGAAGAATGGCATCCAAGTAAAAACGGTAATTTGACACCAAGAGATGTGACCACTAACTCTTATAAAAAGGTTTGGTGGTTGGGAAAGTGCGGACATGAATGGCAGTCAACGATTTCTCATAGAACTCGAGGACATGGCTGCATTTATTGTGCCAAAAGTAATGCCAAACTGCTTCCTGGATATAATGATCTTCAAACGGTTTATCCGGATATTGCTAAGGAATGGCACCCAACAAAGAATGGTAATTTAACGCCGGACAAAATATCCGCTCGTAATGAAAGAAAAGTATGGTGGTTAGGTAATTGTGGACATGAATGGAGTGCATCTATTCATAATAGGACTGGCAATAGGGGATGTCCGATATGCGCAAAAGAGTATAAATCATCTTTCCCAGAGCAAGCTATTTTTTACTATGTGAAATTACTATTTCCTGATGCAACTAATGGCGACAGAAAAGAGTTAAATGGATTGGAATTGGATATTTTTATTCCTTCTAAGCGGATTGCTATTGAATATGATGGTTATTCTTGGCATAAAACACAAATTAGAAGAGATTGTGACAAAGCATTGCTATGTAAAGATAATGGAATTCGATTGATTCGTATACGGGAAAAGGGTTTACCAAGCATTGATAATTGTGAAAATATATTTGTAGAGAATACTTTGAATGAGACTATATATGATTTGTTTTCCTTAATAGGAAAAGAATTAAATATAAGCGTTGATATTGATACAGATAAAGCTGCTATTACAAAGCAGTTTTTATCAAGTAGACATCGCCATAAATGGTGGGAACAGTATCCGGAGCTCTTAGACGAATGGAACTATGAAAAAAATGGCAATTTTACTCCATATTTAGCAATGTTAAAAGATAAAGTTTGGTGGAAATGTCGTAATTGTGGACAAGAGTGGGAAACTACTATTACTCATAGAACTAGGGCAAAAACGGGATGCCCTAATTGTGGCAGAAAAAAAACTGCTAAAGCAAAATATAAAAAAGTAAAAAATACTGATACCGGTGAAGTTTTTTTGTCATTAAAAGATGCTTTAAAAAAAGTAGATATGTGTGGATTTAGGATTGTAGAAAAAAGATAGATTTGAAAACGAATCCGGTGAAATAAGTATAAAATACGGATGTCTTGTATTATAAGTGAAACTTCTGTACAATCGAAATAGTTAAACGACACTTCTTACAAACTGAGGTGTCAGATAAAGACACTTCTGCAAATCGGAGTGTCAGATAAAGGAGGAAATACTATGGTTTCAACAACAACTCCCACCATTGAGGGACATGAGATTTCAGAATACAAGGGAATTGTATTTGGGGAAGTTATAGCCGGCGTAAATGTTATCAAAGATATGGTAGCCGGTTTATCCAACTTCTTTGGAGGACGTTCTGGCACATACGAAGAGGAACTCATCCAGGCAAGACAGCAGGCTGTCGCTGAAATGGAACAGCGCGCAGCACAGATGGGTGCAAACGCAGTCGTAGGAGTAGACATCGACTATGAAGTATTGGGCGCAGACAACGGAATGCTTATGGTAACTGCTTCCGGTACCGCAGTGGTAGTAAGATAATCGATAATCGCAGTTAAACTATAAAATGTATTTTAAGAATAACTGAGGTTGTACACAAAAATAGCATATTAGGATTATAAAGGGCTTCGAGAAATCGAAGTCCTTTTTTGGTGTGAGGCGATACTGTCAATAAAAATAGTAGCTAAATATTTCGAAAAACTTTGGGTATTATTTACAATTGTCAGAAAACAATCGGGGGGGTAAAATGATTTTACCTTATTTTATGGAATGGAGGACCAATAATAAGTATGCACTGGAAATGTTCTAATATATAGAACGCGACGTATTACAAGGAGGAGTTATATGAAAAAAAGAGTAGGAAGAAGAATTGAAGCCATGGCCCTTTCGTTGGTCATGGTTTTTGCGTCTGTTGCCTTAATGCCGGCACTGAAGGCGCGTGCAGCAACAACAAAGACAATTGATTATGCTATTATGGGAGAGGATGCAGGTACCGCGACCGTAGTGACAGATTTTGATTACACAATGGGAGAACAACCAAATGCGTTTATGCAATGCATGGGAAAAGTAGAACAAGTAGCCGAAAACGATCCTCAATATCAATCGAATCAAACGATATTGCAACATATGGACTCTGGTTATGATGAGGTGTGGTGTTATGCAATTGATATTGATCCTGTATTTGTCACAGGAAGAACAGAAGAAGGTGTTGTGGATGCGACAGTAACATTTCCATTGCTGAGTGGATATACAAAGCAAGATGGATATGATGCTCGTATTATTTATGTTTATGATTTTATTACGGATGGAGGAGCTACTGGATATCCTGTTAGCATTAAACCTTTGGCAATTACAGATACAACAATTACATTCAAAATGCCATTTGGTCTTCAATCCATGTGGGTGGCAGGTTCTTTAGGAATAAAGAATCATTTTTGGGTTGAATATAAAAAACATACACATACACTTCCGAATGAGTGGAAGAGCGATGATACCAATCATTGGAAAGTATGTAGTGTTTGCGGTGACATAGATGCGAAAGCAGCACATACTTATGATGAAGGAAAGATTACAACCCCGGCAACTTATAGTGCTGCCGGAGTTAAGACATATACATGTACTGTTTGTGGACATCAAAAAACTGAAACAATTCCGATGCTCGTAGCAGTTGCAGGAGCAGAAGTTGTTACGACAGATACAAAGGCGAGTTATGAAGTAGCAAAGGTCAACGCTGATGGCACTGTGGAAGTTGCATATACAGGAAATAATACGAATGCCAAAAAGGTTAAGGTTCCGGATACGGTTGTTCTTGCAGATGGAACAACGGCAGCAGTTACGGAAGTGGCAGATGGTGCTTTTAAGAACGATAAAAAAGTGACGACAGTTACTCTTGGAAAGAATGTTGAGACCATCGGAAAGAACGCTTTTTCCGGTAATACAAATTTAAAGAAGGTTACTTTAGGCAAGAATGTTACAACTATCGGTAAAAATGCATTCTCTGGTGATAAGAAATTACAAACGATTACAATTAAGAGTTCTAAGGTGAAAAAGATTGGTAAGAATGCATTTAAGAATGTTGAAAACACTACCATAAAAGTACCTGCAAAGAAGGTAAAGAAGTATACACAATTGGTTCAGAAATCCGGTGCATCTTCCTCCATCAAGGTGACAAAGAAATAATCGGATTCTAAATTAAAAATCCCCTCACAGATATGAAACCAATTACTGGAGACATATCCTTGAGGGGATATTTTTGCATGTATTATTTTTCGCCGAAATCTATATTTTTCACAGGAGCTTCGGTAATTATTTTATTCATTCTTCTCACAAATCCACTCATCAATCACATCAACTGCGATGTCGAGCTGTTCTTCGTTGGTAAGGGTTGGCGTGCCGTCTCCTTTTTGAATGCCATAGCATCCGAAGTAGGAGTGGATACCACCGTCGATAACATATTCTGTGGAATCGGCCGGCCAATTGGATTTTGCTTCATTATAGCTATCTTGTTTTAATACACTATCCTCAGAACCATATATAGAAAGCATGCGAAGGTCGGTGCCGGAAAAATCTTCCGTAGGATAGGACGCACATAAAATGATTCCGTCATAGAGATTATTATCGGATTTTATTTCATCATTTAAGTAGGATGTTGCGGCAACTCCACCTAAGGAGTGACCTGCAATATACCAGTCTAGTTTTTTCGTTTCTGAATAATACTCTGCATATCTTTCGTTTAACATGTCGATGGCATTGGTGCGAAGAAATGCCAGATTTTCCGGCATTCTTGGAAGTACACAAAGGTATCCTCTGGCACTAAGCTTTGTCATAAATCCGGCATAAGCCTTATAATCCACCTTTCCGCCGGGGTAAAACACAATGACCGCCTTTGGCGAGTCTGTTACGGGAAGAAATACCATGCAATCATCGTCTTCATAGGAATGCACGGTATCGATGTATTCGGAAGTAATTTGGTCGATGGTTTTTGTATCTCTTTTATAGTAGTTTGATGTATAGATTTTAAAAATAATGGCAACAAAAAGTACAAGTCCAAGAAGAATCAAAAGGACGCGTCCGATTTTTTTTAGAAATAGTCGGTAAAATAAGATTATCCTTTAAAGGATTGAATGCATTCGAAAATTGTAACTTGAAAATTTCATCAAAGAGGAAGGCGAGATGTTTGGGTGTCGGTCAGCGAAGGAGATGCGTAGTGATGGGGCATTTAACTCCAGCTCTAAACGGAAACGTTGCTACGTTAGCCGATTGATCACGACTATGGAACATACGCGAGAGGTGACATTTTCCCTTTTCCTCTTCGATGAACAATTATTCGAACGAGGTATTTATATGATGCGTGAGATCAAAATTCACTGTCATAAGGACAGAAAAGGTCTAAGAATGGCCTACACACCAACTGGTGATGACAATGCAATTGTTTTACAGGGCATTAGAATTGATTGTCCATATTGTACAGAACCTAGATCTCTACACGGAAAGACAGAGAAGGAATTCTTAAGTCAAGTTGTAGACGGAAAGTTCTTTATCTAATTCATATTTCAAAAATTTCATATTGAAGCACGTATGAGCGTGAGAGTCTCTGCAAAATGGGGCAGACACGAGGGGCGTGAAACAAAACCAGGATAAAAGCCTGGAGAAGTTTCATGGCCCCTTTTTGCGTGCTTAGAATTCATAGCTTTTCTTCCTGGTATGTCGCAGGGAGGTAAAGCTTTTTTTAATTTCATATCTCAGAGGTTTTGCCTTCCAAAACAAGAGTTTTAAAGAAAGGCAGAATTTATGAGAGAAGTATTAACAAGAAATCCGGGTGAAACGGACAAGGATTTTTTCACAAGAGCGGCAGCAGTTATTGCTGAGTACAGAAAGATGGGAAATGAAGCGGCAGCAGATGCATGTTTTTCTGACATTTTTCCCGAGTTATATCCGATTATTGTGGAAATGGTCGAGTGTGAAAGCGCAAGAAACAGATTAGATGATGAGACAGAAAATGAGTATTATGACAGAGTAATGCTTCTTGTACCTAAAATATTCCATAAGTATAACAATCCGGAGTTTACGGATGAAAAGTACAATGACGAACAGTTTAAGATTAAAACATTTTTAAAGACCAGAACGCGCCATTGTATAAGAGAAGCGGTAGCTAAACGATTAGGTATTACCACATGGGATGCGAAGTATTTATTAGAAATTCGTCGTGCCAGAATGAGTATTGCAAAACGAAAAAAATTGACGAGAGTAAAGTTTCTATAGATTTGATTTACGAGGAATGCAATGAAAAATACGATAAGAGCAAAATTTTGTATTTGCTTGAACGTGAAAAAAGAGTGCTTTCAGTTGACGGAGTGGAAGAAAATGGCGGTCAGTTCGGGAAATATGATGAGATTGATAGTAGCATTTATGGGTATTGTTTACCGGACGACTGTCAAAAAGCATTGGATAGCGTTTTTGATAAAATGAGTCGATTGGAAATCTATTTGCTTATGAAGGATTGCGGATTTTTAGGTGATGACATTATGGAAATGGAAATGTGTGAGTTTGTTACTACACCAGAGTTTCAAGCGTTTTTTATGGAAGACAGTAGTATCCGTTCCAGAAAAGATCCCGTAAAAACAGCGTATAACAAAAAACAAAAACTTCAAAAAATGTTGGTTACACTCGATGGCAAGATTATTGTAGGTGATTTAAAAGGTTGTTTGGAATGGTACTTGTGGGGAAAGATTAATCAGTCGTAATGACAGTTTAATTGAATTGGATAGAGCTCCTATT
>JAILMB010000165.1 GCA_024692825.1 Lachnospiraceae bacterium
AGATGAGTCTTCCATGAAGAATCTCAATGTATCGAAGGTGGAGGAGTTGTTCTCTTCAGAAGATACGAATAGTTATGGCTCAACCGTTTCAAATCGTATTACGAGAGCAAACTATTATGTAGAAGATACTACGGCTGCTGACAGTACCACATCTACAGTTGCATCTAGCACTGACTTAAAGGGCGCTATTTCAAATATTTTATCTGAGGATGCAAACTTCAGTGAAGACGGTGCACTTTCTTTGGCAAAGGATTTAGTAAAGTATTACAATGAGGCAGTTTCATCTGCAAAGAGTACTTCCAATACAGGAGTTGCTTCTAATTTAGGAACACTCTTGTCAAAGACACAGGATAAATCAGATCTTCTTTCTACTGTAGGAATTACAGTTGGAAGTAGCGGAAATCTTAGTTTAAATACCAACACCTTTTCTTCTGCGGATGAAGCAACGAAGCAGTCGGTATTACAAAACTACGCAGCATCGATTGAGACCAATGCTTCCTTGTTAAACTACTATGCTTCTACAGGAAGTAATACTACCTCTTCCTATAGTAGCTCAGGAAGTTATTACACGGCTTCAAGTGATTTGATTTCATCCATGTTTTCAAGTGAAGTTTAGAAATAAATGAAGTTCTAAGACGTCGATGAGAGTCGGCGTCTTTTTTGCTGGAAAGTAAAAGGAAAGGATAGTTGATTAATTTGTTCTCGAATTAATCATGCAGGATTGGAATGAAAAAAAGAACGATAGTAGGAATGGCGCTTTTAGTCTTTGGGGTGCTTATGTTAAGTGGATGTGCATCTTTTGAAACCGAAAATAAGGAAAGTGAAACTACAACAGTTACGGAAGAAACTGAGGATAATAAGAGCCTCAAAGAAAATGAATCTGAGGAGAGTGGATCTGAGAAAAGCGAATCTGATGAAACAGCAGATAATAAATCTGAAAAGACAGAGGTCCTTTCTTTTGTAAATGCCTTTGAGGAATCTTTTGAGGTAGAGATTAATCCGGATATACAAAAGCATGATTATGACTTTTCGTATCTTTCTTCCAGTGATACAGCAGGCCCGGTGAGCGGATCGAATCATAAAATTCGAGAGGAGTTTTTAACTTATAAAGATGACACCTATAGGTCTCGAATGGGAATTGATGTGTCCTATCATCAGGGAAACATTGATTGGCAGCAGGTGAAAGAGACTGGAATCGAATTTGTGTTTGTTCGCATTGGATACCGGGGCTATGGTGAGGCCGGAAATATTAAGGCCGATGATAATGCGCTTTCTTACATTGAAGGTGCAAAGGAAAATGGATTAGATGTAGGAGTCTATTTTTACTCCCAGGCCATTAATGAAGAGGAGGCAGTAGAGGAGGCAGAGTTTGTTCTAAAACAGTTAAATGGAATGGAGCTAGAACTTCCAATCGTCTATGATCCGGAACATGTTTTGGATGATGAAGCAAGAACAGATGATGTATCAGGAGAACAGTTTACGAAAAATGCAGTGGCTTTTTTAAACCGGATAAAGGAAAGCGGCTATGAACCGGCTATATATGCAAATATGTTGTGGGAGGCATTTGAACTGGATTTGACGAAGCTTGCCGATTACGATATTTGGTATGCAGATTATGAACCTCTTCCCCAGACACCTTACAACTTTCGCTATTGGCAGTATTCCAATACCGGAAATGTTTCAGGTATCCAGGGAGAAGTGGATTTAAATTTAGAATTTGTCCATTAGCCAAGAGCTACGTCTAAGACCATCATAAGAGCAAAACCAAGAGCAAATCCAATGGTGGAAATATTGGAATGTTCCCCTTCGGATGCTTCTGGAAGGAGCTCTTCTACTACGACATAAATCATAGCACCGGCGGCAAAGGATAATAAATAAGGAAGTATTGGAACCATAATTCCTGTCAGTAGAATTGTAATTATGGCACCTAAAGGTTCTACCACACCGGATAAGAAGCCATAGTAAAATGCTTTCTTTCGACTGCCAAGTTCATGATGCAATGGCAAGGAAATAATGGCACCTTCAGGAAAGTTCTGAATGGCAATACCTATAGCAAGTGCCAAGGCGGCAGATAGTGTAATAGTAGAAGAACCTGAGATGTAGGCTGCTAAGGCAACACCTACCGCCATTCCTTCAGGAAAGTTATGGAGTGTAACTGCAAAGAGCATCATAGTGCTTCGTTTTAAATTTGCCTTTAAACCTTCTGGCTTTTCTTCATGAACATGTAAATGAGGAAGGAGCATATCGATTAGTAATAATGCTCCGATACCTAGTAAGAATCCAATAAGAGCAGGCAAAAAAGCAAGTTTTCCCATAGAAGAACTTTGCTCCATAGCTGGAATCAATAGGGACCAGACAGAAGCTGCAATCATTACTCCTGCCGCAAAGCCTGAAAGGACCTTTTGTAATTTTGTATTCATGGAGTCCCCTTTAAAAAAGAAAACAGAGGCAGCTCCTAAACTTGTGCCTAAAAAAGGAATTAGAACTCCTAAGGCTAAAATTTGTATATTCGTTGTTGGCATATTCTCTCTCCAATTCTATTTACTTCAATTAAATCGCTGTTTGTTAGTTCTACCTAACATACACCTTTTGCAAGAATTAATCAAGGGAGTATTTAATTCTTGTTTATAGTATCATAATACATTCTTGTAATGGAAAAATAAATAATTTTACGAAAATCGTGATATAATGTATGCTGATTTGGTTTTGACCTATGATTAAGGAGAAAAGATGAATTTTGACGCAGTGATTTTAGATGTAGATGGAACCTTATGGGATTCTACCGAATTGGTAGCGAAAGCATGGACAAAAGCTTCCAAAGAATGTGGAATTGATAAGGTTATTACAAAAGATGTGTTAAAGGGATTATTTGGCAAGACCATGCATGAAATCGCAGATGCCCTTTTGCCGGAGGCTACACAGGAACAGAAAAACCAGATAATGTATGCCTGTGTATACGAGGAAGATCGTGTGCTTCAGGAAAACAAAGAGGATATTTCTTATCCGGATGTTTCTGAAACAATTAAAAACATATCACGAAAAATACCGGTGTGTATTGTCTCAAATTGTCAAAAAGGTTATATTGATCTCTTTATGGAAAAAAACAATGTGACTAAATATGTTACGGACACAGAGTGTTATGGAAATACTGGGAAGGGAAAGGCTGAAAACCTTCGAATTCTAATTGAAAGAAATGGCTTTCAACATCCGGTATATGTAGGGGATACCATTATGGATGAGCAGGCCTGCAATCAAGCGGGTGTACCTTTCATTTATGCTTCTTATGGATTTGGGAAAGCAGAGAACCCTATTTTTACGATTGATAGTTTTAAAAAACTAGAAAATATATTAAACTAATAAGGAAAGCGTTGAAAACGTAGGAAAAGAACGTTGATTCGTTGAGGGAAAAGATGAACATTACGAACTATGATGAAAAGATTCAGGATCTTATCATCCGAGCAAACGAGATTAAGTTTGCAAACAAAAGGGGTCGTAAAACTTTTTGCAAGCAGTTACTTTCTGAAGCAAGAAAATTAAAAGACGACACTTTTTATGCATTTGCTTATTATCACATGGGTGACTGTTTGTACACAATGTCTGCTCAGCAAGGGAAAGCAATGTACCATATTAAAAAGGCATTGATGTATGCTCAGCAAGGTCAGGATGAAGAACTACTTGCCAGAGTCTACAATCTATTAGGAATTGATGCTTCAAACCACGGGCTCGTGGAACTTTCTTTGGAATATCATTTGATCGCCAGAACTTATGCATTAAAGTTTGAATCCAAGGAACTTATAGGAATGATTAGTTTCAATATTGGATATTCCTTTATGGACATGGGAAACGAAGAGAGTGCCTTAAAGTACTTTATGAGTTCTTACAGATATTGTAAAAAATGCGATAAGAACAATAGTTTAGCATGGTATTGCAGATATATTATTTGCTGTGTTGCGGGAATCATATACATAAGAAATAATAAAATCAACCGTGCTGATATGATGATGAAAGAGCTTCAAAAGCTTTTAGAAATAAGAAAATCAGGTCTTGAAAGTGTACAGGATGAACCTTTGAATTTGATTTTCCATATGGCATATTACAATGCAAAGGGAAATGAAGAAGATAGAAACCGCTACTATAATAAGATGCTTTCTGCATTGGATGACTATAATTTAACTGTAGATGGATTGCCGGATATTATTAACTTCTGTGAGCGTTTAGTTAAGGGAAACTATATGAATGAGGCTTATGAGATAATCGAAAAACTTAAGCCTATCATGGAAAAGACGAACATCCCAAATATTAGCCAGGCATATTATTGCATGATTATGGAATACTATGATGCGCTAGGGGATGAGGTACAAAAGGAAAAAGTCTTCCATAAATATTATGAGAATTCCTGCTTGAAAAAAGAAGAGCGAAAAGAAGCCTTTAGTTTCTATGCAGAGATGATGGAAACAGTTGAGACCATCCGATTAGAAAATGAGAGATTGGTAGAACAGGCAAGAACGGATTCCTTAACGTTACTACCCAATCGATTGGATATGAACGAAGTGTCTCAACAGTGGTTTGAAAAAGCTTACGCGGAAGGAAAATCCTTAGGTGTAGAAATCCTCGACGTAGACAAATTTAAAGAATATAATGATACATATGGACATCAAGTTGGAGATAAATGCTTAGAAGAAATTGGTAAGGTTCTTAGAAGTGTATCCTCTGATAGAATTTACGTTGCACGATATGGTGGAGATGAATTTTTAATCTGTTATATGGGAATGACAGATGAAGAAATCCTAACACGGGCTAAATACATAAAAGATCGTATGGCAGAGATACGAGTGCCTATTGGAAAGAAGGAACTTGTAGGAATTTCTGTTTCTCAGGGAATACGAAATTCGGTGCCTATTAATAAAAACAAAATGTGGGATTATTTGTATGCCGCAGATAATGCGCTATATGAGTTGAAACAACACAACCGTGGTGATATTTTAATCTTACATAAAACGATTTTATCGCATAAGAGCTTGAAGGATGCGATTATTGACAAGTCTTGAGAATAGGAGAGGAAATATGCAGATATTGGCCGTAGACGATGAAAAAATCGCCTTAGAAGGATTGGTATCCAGTATCGAAAAAGTAGTACCTGACGCTGATGTCATGGGCTTTCGAAGAGGGGATTTAGCCATCGAATATGCATCTAAGAATACTATTGATGTAGCATTTTTAGATATTGAAATGCGTGGTGAAAACGGACTTGAATTGGGGAACAAATTAAAAGAAATGTATCCAAATGTAAATATTATTTTTACAACGGGATACGGTGAATATGCCGGTGAAGCCTTTAAGATGCATGCAAGTGGTTATGTTATGAAACCTGCGACACCGGAAAAAATCAAAAAAGAGTTAGATGAACTACGCCATCCTATTGAGAATGGTTCATCTAATCGTGTTTCTTGTAAGACCTTTGGAAATTTCGAGGTGTTTGTCGACAATAAACCGGTGGAATTTCAGTATAATAAATCACGAGAACTGTTTGCTTTTTTGGTAGATCGCAACGGGGCTCTTTCTACTATCCAGGAGATTATTATGAATCTGTGGGATGATTCAGAGCCAGATAGTCATATTTCCTATCTTAAGAATGTGAGAAAGGATATGATTTCTACTTTTGAAAAGCTGGAATGCTCAGATGTAATTGTGCGCCAACATGGTCGAATCGGAATTGTTCCAAATCTGATTGACTGTGATTATTTTGCATTCTTAAACAAGGATGAAAGTGTTCAAGTGAATTATATGGGAGAATACATGACCCAGTACAGTTGGGCAGAGTACACCAATGGGGCCTTAGAGGAAATGATGAGTAAAAGGTAACACGGTGATAAAATGGGATTAACAGTTACAGACTATTTTCTTGGTGCATTGGAGATGTGGGGGGCTATCCTTTGTATTATTGCAGCTCTCTTCACATGTTTTTCTAAAAAAATCAATCCAATAGGCGCTAAAGAAATGACAATTATGCAAATTATATGCTCGGCTATGATGTTAAACGACGTCATGGCCTGTTTTTCTCTGGGCTTACCCGGGGAAAAAGCGTTTTATGTAGTGCGAATAGGTTATTTTTTATGCTTCGCTCTAGCGTATGTTTGCTTGTACATCTTTGCCAATTATATTCGCTGCTTTATTGATAACCGTAGAGAAAATATTATTCGACTCCTTTTTGTTAAGGCCTTTGCTGTCTTAGGCGTTGGTATTGTTTTTGCCAATATTTTTACGGGCTTTTATTTTTGGATTGATGAAAATAATAATTATTATAGAGGATGGTTTTTCTGGTACGGACAAGTTATGACTTTGATTCCCTTTACCGTTTTAGCTATCATTATTATTAAAAATCGAAAAGAATTAGGCTATAACAAATGTATCGCCTTTGGTTCTTACATTATTTTTCCTGCAATTTCCGTTGTGGCAACCGCTTTTGGATATTCTAGAATATCCAGATTGAATCTTGGAATTGCTCTTTCCATTATTTTTATGATGGTTGTAATTGTTATGGAGCAAAGAAAAGATATCTTTGAACAGCGCCGGGAACTGATTCGAAAAGAGGAAGAACTGTTGCAAAAAGAACGCAAGATCAACGAAATGCAGATTCGATTGGTCATTTCTCAAATTCAACCACACTTCTTATATAATGCGTTAAACTCCATCTATTATTTATGCGAAAAAGATACACAGACAGCTCAGGAGGCAATCAATAATTTTTCTAATTATCTAAGAGGAAATATGGACGCCCTTCGCAGTACAACACCAGTGGATTTTGAAGTGGAGCTTAACCATGTAAAAAATTATTTGGCATTGGAAAAGATGCGATTTGAAGATGAGTTAGAAGTTGTATTTGATTTAGAAACAACAGATTTTAAGATACCTTCTTTATGCTTGCAACCGGTGGTAGAAAATGCGGTAAAACATGGAGTTGGGAAAAAGATTGATGGTGGAACCGTAACGATTCGAACAAGAAAGATGTCAGATTCCTATGAGATTATTGTAGAAGATGATGGTGTGGGATTTGATATAAACGAGAAAAATCGTGATGACGGCAGAAGCCATGTAGGCATTGATAATGTTGATAATCGTCTGAGAGAAATGGTAGGCGGAAGTTTAAAAATGATCTCTACTCCTGGAATTGGGACAGTAGCAGTGATTCATATCCCTCAAAAGGCCTAAAATCCCCAAAACACAAGGAGTGTCCTTTTTGTGTCCTTTGCGGTGCTATAATTTTTCCATACCAAGTGGAAATTACCGCACATAATTTCCCAAAAAAGGAGGACATGTAATGGATGGAATTATTTACGTCGGAGTTATGGCCGTAGTATTAATTGCATTCGTGTTGATGATTAAAAAATCGAACGAGGATGACAATCGAGAAAGTGACCTTGCGGAATAAGGTGATTCAGGGGAGAGACGGTTATATATATTATATCAGTCTTAGAGAGAGGTTGTTCTATGGAATTAGATTTAGAGCAGAAAGAATTATTCTTTCAATTTTTAGTCATTTATAAAGATATGACTAAAAGAGTGAAAAATATCAAGGAAGCCATTCCTACAGAAGAGGAGTGGAAAGAAAGAGAAAAGCTCATGCATGTTCAAACTATGACAGGTAGAAAAAAGACTGTTAGCAGAAACTTGGTAGAAGAAGAGCTTCAAGAAGTAGAAGATATTCTTGATGATCTCGATGTTTTATTAGCAAGAATGGACCAAGCAGCTAAGTTAGTAGATGCTATGGTAGCAGTTGCTTAAAATTTTTTCTTCAGCGAGGAAGACTCGCAAACATTTCATCCTTTCCTTATTATTACAAAGAAGGAATTCCGAAAGGAATTCCTTTTTTGTTGTTTTGAATATTTTCTGATAAAAGAATAAAAAAACTGATATTTTACTAGACAAATATTAAATTTAGTTTATAATAAAATTACCACGAGTATGTAGCGTGGCTATTTGGGTTTCCATGAAAAGGAATTCAGTACAGTTACATGGATGTTTAATGTTCGAAAGAACACAGTTGTAGGAAAGAAGGGAAGAGACATGATAGGGATAGAGTTGAATAAAGCAGTTTCGACCGTTACGACTCCAACACAACAAGTTTCTTCCAATGCTCCAGCCCAGGAGTCCATTAGAAGAACTTCAGAAGTCAAAACAGATGATACTGCGAAGGCAAAAGAGCGGCATGAAGCAGAACTTGAAAATGTTGTAGCTCGATCAAAAGATGGAGATACGGTACAGGTTAGCGATGATGGCGCTACAGAACTTACAGAAAGTAAAGATGGCATCGTAGTTTCAGAAAAAGAAAACCTTGCAAAAGATGAGCGGGTAGAGTATGATTTTGAAATCGAGAAACCAGAGATACCTGAGACTGAGGCACCAAAGCCAGAGGTGAAGACAGAAATTACAGACACTGAGGCTATGGAAGAAGAGTCTTATGCCAGATATACAGAAGAAGAGTTAGAGGTTTCTTATCAGCAGGGAGAGATTTCTGCGTATGCGTTCAACATTGAAATGGAACGCCGTGAAGCGCTTCGAGAGGCTGCTATGGGTGAGAGCGAAGAGCTAAATGAGACCATGGGCACCTTAGAAGAAGAGGAGAACCGTACACAACAGACAGACTTTGCTATTGATACAGCGCTAGAGAGTGAGAGCACCATTGATATCGATGATCGTTTAGAAATCATCAATCGAAATGCTGAAGCCCAGCGTACGCAAGCAAGGATTACAGAAGAGGAAGGTAGATTATGGGATTATCAGCTTCGAGCTTAAATCCGATTTCATCCATTGAATATCGAGTAACTACGCCACAGGCATACAATGTTTCCAATGAGTCAGAAGTTTCGGATTCCTTTGTAGAATCATTAAACTCCATTGACTTTTCGAATCGGGTAGATGCTGCAGCACCGGTACAATACGCTACAGCTTCAGTGACGACAAACCGAATCAACCAGATTCAAAAGAATCAAGAAGTGAATCAGGCATACAATGATATTGCAGCCTCTTTTGGAAATCAAAGTATTTCTTATGGCGCTAACAGTAAGAATTCTGGATATGAGTTACTTGGAAGTCAGTTAGATTTATATGCATAATAAAATCCCGAACCTTTAGTTGAGAGATAATCTCAATAAGCGGTTCGGGATTTTTTTGTGTTTAAAAAAGTAAAAGACCGATTGGGGATCGGTCTTTTGAGGGGAGTATAAATAATAAGGGGATAAGAGGTTTGTTCCTCTTACAAGATGGATAATATCATCTGCAAATGGCTTTGGCAATAGAATTGGGCCATCCTTAATTTATTTTTAATAAGTTAATTTTTTCTTTAGAATTTGTTCACAATTTGTTCACAATTTGGCGGGGAAAGGAAGATGTGGTAAGATAACTTCTATGGAAAAATTAGAAATTTGTGTGCCTTGCCATTTTGGTATTGAGGCAGTAGTAAAAAGAGAAATATATGATCTTGGATATGAGATTACCAAGACAGAAGATGGAAGAGTTACCTTTGAAGGTGACTGGGAAGCTGTGGTTCGAGCAAACCTTTGTATTCGAACCGGAGAGCGAATCTTAGTAAAAGTCGGAGAATTTCATGCAGAAGAGTTTGAGGATTTATTCCAGGGAATTAAAAATATTCCATGGGAAAATTACTTGAAGGCAGATAGTAAGTTTTGGGTAACCAAAGCATCTTCTGTAAAAAGTAAGCTGTATGCAGTTCCCACTATTCAGTCTGTAGCGAAAAAAGCTATGGTTGAGAGAATGAGAGAAGCCCTTCATAAAACAGATTTTCCTGAGACGGGTGAATCCTTCCCTGTGCGAATATTTATGATGAAGGATGAGGTCCTTGTGACGTTAGATACCACAGGGGTACCTCTTCATAAAAGAGGATATCGTACCTATGCCAGTAAGGCTCCTATTTCAGAGACATTAGCTGCAGCGCTGATTCAGCTAACCCCTTGGAGAAAAGATCGTATTTTATTAGATCCTTTCTGCGGTAGTGGTACCTTTTTGATTGAGGCTGCTATGATGGCAGCAAATATTGCACCGGGATTGAACCGTGAATTTAACGCAGAAAGCTGGAAACATTTAATTCCGGAGGATTTGTGGAAAGAGATTCGTCAGGAGCTGAAAGAAGAAATCGATACTTCTGTAGAAACAAATTTGCAGGGTTACGATATTGATCCTGATATGATTCGAATTGCGAGAAAGAATGCCGCTCAGGCAGGGGTGGATCATATGATTCACTTCCAACAGCGAGATGTACGAGATACGTCTCATCCGAAAAAGTATGGATTTATTATTACAAATCCACCTTATGGAGAACGTTTGGAAGATCAAAAGGATTTACCTGCACTTTATGAAACCATTGGTGAGGCATATAAACGATTGGATGCCTGGTCTATGTATATTATTACTTCTTATGAGGATGCACAAAGATACATAGGAAGAAAAGCAGATAAAAATCGTAAGATTTATAACGGTATGATTAAGACCTATTACTATCAATACATGGGTCCGAAGCCGCCGAAGAGGGAGAAGTAAGATTATTCAATGAAAATCATGAAGCGTTATGTAGCAATGACTTTGATACTGGTGCTACTTTTCATTTTGAAACTGAATACAGTCACTGATGAGCACTCTGACGTGGAAACCTTTCGAGGAGCACAGTTGGAACAAAGTGTTTTTTACCCTTTGATTGCGAAAAACATCAATGATGAAGGAAGTCTGTCATTAATGATTGATGACGAAGACTTTTCTTATGATGCAAATGAACTGTATTTAAATGAAAATATGCAGGTTATGGCATCTTTGGAATTTTTCAGAGATGTTCTAAAAACCAGTGCGGAGTGCTATAACGATTCAGAGATTATTTTAGAGAGAAATTATAAAGAGTATAAATTCTTCTTAGGAAAGACGGCTGGAACTGCAGCCGGAGATGAAGTGGAACTTTCTTATACGCCTGTTAAAAATGATACAGGATATTATTTACCTTTAAAGGACATTTGCGAAATTTTTGGCTATGGGTATCAGTGGAGCACCCAAAAGGCGACCTTAAATATTACTTCTTCAGAAGAAACGGAGGCCTTATTGCCAACCAGCTATGATCTTCGACAAAAGAATCGAATCTCAGAAATCAAAGATCAGGGAGATACTCAGACCTGTTGGGCGTATGCTGCTTTTGGAGCCTTAGAATCAGGGCTTCTTCCAGAAGAAAGTATCGCCTTAGATGCTACGGATTTAATTGAAAACAAGCCTTATAATTATACAGATAATGAGGGTGGGGACTTTGCTATGGCTTTATCCTACCTGCTGTCCTGGAAGGGACCAGTGGCAGAGAATAGCAGCAAAGCGACAAAACATGTACAGGAAGTCCATTTTTACAGTACAGATGATATTGATGATATAAAATGGGGTGTCTATTTGTATGGTGGAGTATCTACTTCTATCTATGCAAATGTCTCCTCTTCTTTAGGCACATCTTCATATTACAATGGTAAGACAAACGCCTACTGTTATAGGGGCAGTAACTCTGCAAATCACGATGTCGTAATTATAGGATGGGATGATCACTATGAAGCATCCAACTTTAATGGATCGGTTCCTGGAAATGGAGCATTTATCTGTCAAAATAGCTGGGGAAGTGATTTTGGAGAAGACGGTGTCTTTTATGTTTCCTACTATGATTCCAATATTGGTTATCAAGCGGTTTCCTATGCCAAAATAGAAAATACTGACAATTATGATTTCGTACATCAAATGGATTTGTGCGGCTGGACGGGACAGATTGGTTATTCAAAATCAGATGCTTGGGCTGCAGCAGTATATGAATGCGAAGAGGATTCCATCATTGAATCAGCTGGATTTTATGCCCTCGATAAGAATACAGAGTATCAGATTTATGTAGTATCGGATTACAAAAATGTAAATTCCTTAGGAACCAGAAAGCTAGTGGCTTCTGGAACGTTAGATGATGCCGGATATTATACGATTCCATTTTTGGATGAAGTGAAGGTAGAAGCAGGAGATTCCTATGGTGTGATTTTGTATATTAACACACCGGACAAAGATCATCCGGTTGCCATTGAATATAAAACCTCAAATATGGAGGAGGGAAGCGTGGATTTAACAGATGGGGAAAGCTACGTTTCAAAAAATGGCCTGGAGTGGGAAAGCATAGAAGAAACAGCAGATGGTAATCTATGCTTAAAAGCCTATGGCAATTATGATATTACAGAGGATATGGAGTGATATGCAAAGAAGAATTGAACGAAATCTTATCATTGGGTTATTTGCATTAGTTGTGCTAGTGATTTCGGTGTTGTATTTTTTCCCGGATATTCACAGTTATGCGTTTTTTAATAATGAAACAGAGAAAAATGTCTATTCTGTTATGGACTTGATTCGTGAGGGAAACAAGTTAGTTGTAGCGGATGAAAATTTAAGTTCTAAGGCACATCAATTGCGTATGGAGTTGCCTTCCGACGTAACCCAAAATGATGTGGAAATTACAGAGCAGGCGCTTTATAAAAGTATTACGATTTCTATTTCCGGTGTGGATAACAACTATGTTTACAGTTATCCTTTGGTTGGCAGCAGCGATCATATCGCAGATTTTACCTTTGATTATGCCGGAGGATGTGGTGTATTTGAAATTGTGACAGATCAGGTCTACGTATTAAATACCACCTTCGAAGACCAATATGTTTACTTGGATTTTTTGGATCCTCATGATGTGTATGATGCTATTGTGGTAATCGATGCAGGTCACGGTGGAAAAGATGGTGGCTGTTCTAGTGGAGATATTTTAGAAAAAGATATTAATCTTGCAATTACAGAAAAAATAAAAACATATTTTGAAAATAGCGAGTATAATATCGGTGTGTATTACACAAGAGAAAAGGATTTTAATCCGCCTTACAGCGCCCGGGTAGGCTTAGCCAATGATCTAAATGCGGATTTATTTATGAGTGTTCATATTAATTCCACATCTAGTGGACGAACCTCTAGTATTAATGGCTCTGAGGTTATGTATCGCTCGTCTGATGAATCTGGATTGAGTAAAGCCTTTGCGCAAAACTGTCTGGATGCCATGCTTTCTGCTCTTGGAAGTAATAGTAAGGGCTTAGTGGCAGGAGATGAAATCTATATTATTAGAACCTCAAATGTGCCGGTGGCTTTGGTGGA
Organism: Lachnospiraceae bacterium; assembly: GCA_024692825.1. Classification (GTDB taxonomy): domain Bacteria; phylum Bacillota; class Clostridia; order Lachnospirales; family Lachnospiraceae; genus JAILEN01. The sequence goes on from JAILMB010000165.1 coordinate 13,198, forward strand.
AGTTGGCTTTATTACCAATAAGGCAGAGGTACAAAAGCTCATTTCCGATGAGTATCAAATGACAACGGCGGAAACATTGTATAACGCAATTATTAAAACACTGAAAGAGAACAACAAACTATGAGAAAAATAATTTTTGCTACAGGAAATAAAAACAAGGCAAAAGAAATTCATGAAATTTTAAAAGACTTGGATTTTGAAATCCAAACCATGAAGGAAGCCGGCATTAATATCGATATTGTAGAGGATGGAACTACTTTTGCAGAGAATTCCATGATTAAGGCAAGAAGCGTTTTTAAGGCTCTTCCAAAAGAATTAAAAGGGAAGGTATATGTCATGGCAGACGATTCCGGTTTGGCTATTGACTATCTAAATGGAGAACCCGGGATTTATTCTGCCCGCTATATGGGTGAAGATACCTCCTATGATATTAAAAACCAAAATTTAATTAATCGATTAGACGGGGTGAAAAAAGAAGATAGAGGTGCACGATTTGTCTGTGCTATTTCCTGCATTTGTCCGAATGGAGAAGAAAAAAGTGTGGAAGGCACTATTGAAGGATATATTGGATGGGAAATTGCCGGAGAAAATGGGTTTGGATACGATCCTATTTTTTACGTTGACGAGTATGGCTGTTCTACTGCTCAAATGACAGCTGAGCAAAAGAATGCAATTAGTCACAGAGGAAAAGCCCTTAGAGCTATGAGAGAGGAATTAATGAAGTATGAAAATATTAGTGGTTAGTGATACCCATTCGTCACTTCGCAATTTATTAAGGGTGGTAGATGAGGAAAAGCCGGATAAGATTTTTCACCTGGGAGATGCTCAGGGAAAAGAGTTGGAAATCGAGGCAATTACAGAAGTCCCTGTCACCGTTGTAAGAGGAAATTGCGATATGGATATTTCCCTCCCGTCAGAAGTGTTAGAAGAGGTAGGGAATCACAAAGCGTTTTTGACACATGGACACTACTATGGTGTTGGTATGGATCTTATGGATTTGGATCGAATTATTGAGGCAGCAAAGAATAAAGGCGCAGATATGGTATTTTTTGGTCATACTCATGTCCCTATGTTAGAATTAGGGTATCGTGGAATGACGATTATGAATCCGGGAAGTTTGACTTCGCCGAGACAAAAAAGTAAAAAATATACTTACGGAATTTTAAAAATTCTTGAAAATGGTGAAGTGGAATGTGCTCTAAAGGCGCTAAAATAAAGGAAAAATCAGGGGTTGAAAAATTTTTAAAAAATTTTTAAAAAAGCTGTTGACAAAGTGGTACCCCTGCCATATAATATATCTTGCGTTTGCGGAAAACAAACAACACAAACGTCAGTCCAATCGGGGTGTGGCTCAGCTTGGCTAGAGCACCTGGTTTGGGACCAGGGGGTCGCAGGTTCGAATCCTGTCACCCCGATGTTATTTGAAATTACCTTTTTAAAAGTTTGATTTTGCGGGTGTAGTTCAATGGTAGAACACCAGCCTTCCAAGCTGGATACGTGGGTTCGATTCCCATCACCCGCTTTTCCTATGTGAAAATTCACTGGAATGAGTGTCTGTAGCTCAGTTGGATAGAGCAACGGCCTTCTAAGCCGTGGGTCGGGGGTTCGAATCCCTCCAGGCACAGTAGTGCCAAAAGGAGGTAACTTCTATGGACGCTGTAGTGTTTGGAGTCGAAGTTGAGTCGCATTCACTATATGGTGGGTATAGCGCAGTTGGTTAGCGCGCCAGATTGTGGCTCTGGAGGCCATGGGTTCGAATCCCATTATCCACCCTGATTACCGTTTGATCCGATTTTGGGCTATCGCCAAGCGGTAAGGCACAGGATTTTGATTCCTGCATTCGTTGGTTCGAATCCAACTAGCCCAGTATGGGATACTAGCTCAGTTGGTAGAGCACCTGACTTTTAATCAGGTTGTCGGGGGTTCGAATCCCCCGTGTCTCACTACT
>JAILMB010000189.1 GCA_024692825.1 Lachnospiraceae bacterium
GCTTGAGGACTTGCTAGCATTTGAAAAGGATGCATCTGTTCTTTCAAAACTTGAAGAGATTAAAAAGAACAACAAGAAAAATGCTGCAGAGTATTTAAAGAAAACACAGGGCGTGGACATTGATCCAAACTCGATCTTTGATGTTCAGGTGAAGAGACTACATGAGTACAAGCGTCAGCAGATGAATGCACTCTATGCAATTTATAAATACAAGGAAATCAAAAAGGGAAATAAGCCTGCCACACCAATTACTATGATCTTTGGTGCAAAGGCCGCTCCTGCATATACCATTGCAAAGGATATTATTCATTTGATTCTTTGCCTTCAGGATTTGTGTGCAAATGATCCAGAAGTGGCACCATACTTTAAGGTTGTTATGATTGAAAACTACAACGTTTCAAAGGCAGCAAAGGTGATTCCTGCGGCAGATATTTCTGAACAGATTTCTCTTGCATCAAAGGAAGCTTCTGGAACGGGCAACATGAAGTTTATGTTAAACGGCGCTGTTACTTTGGGAACAGAAGATGGTGCCAATGTAGAAATCCGTGATTTGGTTGGAGATGAGAATATCTACATCTTCGGAGAAAAATCTGATACCGTCATTGATCTTTATGCAAAGAGTGCATATAACTCTGGAAAGATATACGAAGAGGATGCGTTGATTCACGAATTGGTGGACTTTATCGTTGGACCTGAAATCATGGCTCTTGGTCAAAAAGAAAACTTAGAGAGACTTCATCATGAACTTATTTCTAAGGATTGGTTTATGACCTTACTTGATCAAAGAGAATACATCGACGTAAAAGAAAAAGTTTACGCTGATTTTGCTGATCGAAGCGAGTGGAACAGAAAATGCCTTGTAAATATTGCAAAGGCAGGATTCTTCTCATCTGATCGTACCATTGCTCAGTACAACAAAGATATTTGGCATTTATAAAAGATACTTTTTGTTGATAAAATAAAAAGCTTTAAGGTTGATATGTACCCTCTTTACTGGACGACTTAAACCAGTAAGGAGGGTATTTTTATGGAAATGGAAAGGGAGAACTAGGATAATTAGATAAAAAATTAGATGATTATATAGTAATATTGTTAAATAGATAATAGAAAGGCGTTTTGATAGAATAAAAAAGAACAGAAGAAAGTGTATGTATTTCGTCATTGCGAATGATGGCAGATGGAATACTTGTTTTGTTTTTAAGGGAGTAATAATAAAGAGAGGGATTATATATGGAAGAGAAAAAGAAATTTCGTTACGCGAATGAGAAAGAACGGGTAAAGAGAGTAAATAGAGCATTATTTATAGGACTTGTAATGGTGTATTTTTCTATTACAGTAGCAGCTATCACGCAATTGAGCCTTCACAAGGTTAGCGTTGGCGGTGGAGTGAGCGTGATTGTTTTATGCCTTGGCTCTTTGCTGAGTGTAGGGATTCTTTTAGGGAAATTCCCGGGAACCAGTATAGCCAGGAATGTTTCCGCGGTAGAAATTGTAATTATAGCATTCTTGGGATCTGTATTTTTACGATGCAATTATGTGGTAGTTTTTGCTTGCTTTCCGCCGATTGGATACATCGCTTATAACGATTATAAATTTCAAAAAAAGGTCGTATTTTCTCTTATGGCAGTTGATGCCTTACAGTATTTTGCCAGATTGGCTGTTTTCAATTCTTTAATTGATCCGCTAGCAGATGGTCAAATGATATTTGGTGTGTGGATGGTACTTCTAGCTATTTTATTTATGACGAAGATCAACGTGGATTTTTTAGGGGATATGACGGGAAAGCTAGAAGAAGAGCAAAAAGAAACAGAGTTGATGATGCAGGCTGTTTTAAATGTAGCCAATCGGGTTCGAAAAGGAACTTCTGATGCCATGGATGTAATGGATAAACTCTCTGATTCTACTGGAGTGGTAACAGGAGCGGTGAAGGACATTTCCGACAGTACACAAAATACTGCTGATAACATCCAGAATCAGACTGTGATGACACAAAATATTCAACAGTCCATCGATGATATTTTGCATCGAGCAGAACAAATGGTAGAAATCGCCAAGAGTTCTGAAGAAGTTAATGAAAAAAGTATTGTCATCATGGAAAATTTAAAAGAGCAGGCAAAGATTATTTCAGAGACCAACGCAAATGTTTCTATGACCATGGCACAATTACAGGAAAAAGCAGAAGATGTAAAGAGCGTAGTAGGAACGATTGTTGCTATTTCAAACCAGACAAACCTGTTAGCATTAAATGCTTCTATTGAATCAGCGAGAGCGGGTGAGGCCGGCCGTGGATTTGCTGTTGTAGCAGATGAGATTCGCCAGCTGGCAGAAAAGACAAAGGAAGAAACAGAAAATATTGCAAATGTTTTGGATGAACTTTCTGAGAACGCGATGCAGGCAGCAAATGCAGTAGCGTCATCTGTAGATGCAACAAATTCAGAAGATCAGTTGATTACAGAGGTCTCTGAGAGCTTTGATAATATTAGTACAGATGTAAGACAACTAACAGATGAAATTGGTGAAGTGGATCGCATGCTAAACGAGCTTGCAGTGGCAAATAACAGAATTGTAGATAGCATTACACAGTTATCAGCAACAACGGAAGAGGTAACTGCTTCTTCCAGTCAGGCAGAGTCACTAAGTAATGAAAATCTGGAAAATGCTGGAAATGCAAGAGATTATTTGAATGAAATCATGCAGGTATCAGAGGAGTTGGGAAAGTATTCGAAAGCTGATGAAGCAGACGAATCTATAGAAGCAAATAATGAGAAAGAAAATTGAAAAAACCGTTATTTTTTCTGAGAAATATCCGATGAATAAGGTATAGAAAGAAAAATTTTGATTTTTTTAGAAAAAGGATTAAAGTTTTTCTAAAACCATCCGATAAATGAGATGAAAGCAAAAAGAGCTTCAGGTTCATGGAAGAAAGGAGAGTGCCGTTATG